>NZ_JBHVUS010000004.1:0-229113 GCF_042884005.1 Kitasatospora sp. NPDC058162 | reverse complement strand
GTGATCCACTCCGGGCCCTTCGGCGTTCCCGGGGGAACCGCGCGGTTCCGGCGGCTCCCCGGGCCGTGGCGCGGGCCGTCGGGAGGGCCGTCGGACCGGCTCTGACGGGGGCTTCCCGGGCGGGCCGGGTGCGGACGATCCGTACGACAGGAGGTGCGGCGTCAATCCTCGGACCGGACCGCCGGGTTGACGGCGCCGGTGGCTGGTCACGATTGGGACACCGGTGTGTATCATCGGCCGCAAGGGCAGTCTGGCACCCGGCCGCCCGTTCGCTCTCGAAACACATCTGGACTCGTCGGCCCGGTCGGTCCGGCCGGAGCAACGGCTCCTGAGTCCACCAAACGCTAGAAGGACGAGGTCCCGCGGTGAAGAAGCTCCTCCTGGTCGCCCTGGTCGCCCTCGGCGGCTTCTTTGTCTACCGTCAGGTCCAGGCGGACCGCGCCGAGCAGGACCTGTGGACCGAGGCCACCGACCCGGTTCCGGCCGGTCGCTGAGCCCCGGACGATCTGACGATCGACGGTCTTCGGAGGCGCTGACCAGCGCCTCCCGAACCGGTCGGCCCGCTCACTCGATCGGACCGGCCGGTTCCCCCAGGGGGACGGCTCCCGGAACGGCGCCGGAACCCGGTACGCTAGTGCCCGTTGGCACGCGCCGTGCCGTCGAGGGGCATTAGCTCAGTTGGTAGAGCGCTGCCTTTGCAAGGCAGATGTCAGGAGTTCGAGTCTCCTATGCTCCACAGCGCCTGAACGGCGGTCGACCTGTTCTCCGGGTCGGCCGCCGTTCGGCATTTCCCGTCAGGCGCTGCCGGACCCTAGGGCGTGTCGTCCTCGGTGGGCTCCGCGGACCCGGCCGCGTCCTCGGCGGTGACGCCGTTCACCGGGGCGGTGGCGGCGGTCGCGCCGGCCGGCCGCTGCGGCTGCGGCGCCGGGGGCTCGACCAGCCACTCCGGGTTGCTGTGCCGCCGCCACCACTGCCAGGCGACCAGGCCGCCGCCGATCGCCAGCACCCCGGCCAGCAGCAGGCCGGCCGCCCGGCCGCCGCCGCACCGCTGCCCGCGCTTCGCGTTCCGGGCGGCCAGTTCGTTGATCTCGGCCGAGCTGACGTGGCCGTGGAGGGCGGTCAGCGCGGCGGCGCCGCGGGACTGGGCCTCGTGCGCGACCGGGGAGACCGCGGCCCGGGCCTCCTCGACGGCCTGGGCGACCCTGGGGCCGACCGTGGTGCGGGCCTGGTCGGCGGCGCGGGTGGCGGAGAGGCGGGCCGCCAGGGCGGCCTCCTGGGCCCGGTGGAAGGCCCTCAGGGCGTTCTGCTGGGCCTCGGGCGGCAGGCTGGCGAAGGCCTGGCCGAACTGTGGGGCGAGGTGCCGGTCGTAGTGGACGCGGAGGTTGTGGGCGGCCTGGGTGGCCTTGGGCCCGAGGGCGTCCAGCGCGGGCCCGAGGCGCTGCTTGGCGCCGTCCGCGAACTGTGCGGCGGAGTCCCGGGTCCTGGTGGCGGTGTCACGGGCCGAGTCCGAAAAGCTCACGAGTCTCTCCTCCTGGGTGGCGTCCTTTATGCACATATCCACCTGAATGCTGATCATGCATCCGGATTTGTCCACCGGCACGCCGGGGTGGGCCGTACGCGGGGCGCGCGGGGGCCGTACGGGGCGGAGGCCGCAGTAGGCTGGCGGCTTCGGTGGTCGGGCAGGGAAGGGGAAGCCGCTGATGCTCCCGGACGAGCCGCGAGGGTCCACGGACCGGTCCCCCGAGGCCGGGCCGCCCGGCTGCTACCGCCACCCGCAGACGCCCACCGGGATCTCCTGCACCCGCTGCGAGCGGCCGATCTGCCCGCAGTGCATGGTGCCCGCCGCGGTGGGCTTCCAGTGCCCCGAGTGCGTCAGCGCGGGGCACGCCGGGACGCGGCGGGCGACCACCCGCTTCGGCGGCGCGCCGACCCTGGACGGCGGGCTGGTGACCAGGGCGCTGGTCGGGATCAACCTGGTGGTCTGGGTGCTGGCCGCGTACGTCCTCAACCCGCGCCTGGGCGAGGTCTGGTCGCTGGCCAGCGCCGGCCGGGCGCACCTCGGGGGGCCGTACGGTGTGGCCGACGGCCCGGGCCAGTGGTACCGGCTGCTGACCGCCACCTTCCTGCACCTGCAGTGGTGGCACGTCGGGCTGAACATGCTGGTGCTGCTGTGGCTCGGCCCGCCGCTGGAGGAGGCCCTCGGCCGGCTGCGCTTCCTGGCCCTCTACCTGGTCGCCGGGCTGGGCGGCAGCACCTTCGCCTTCCTGGTGGCCGGCGACTGGATGAACTCGGTGGGGGCCTCCGGGGCGGTGTTCGGCCTGATCGGCGCCACGATCCTGATGCAGCTGCGGGACCGGGGCCCGCTCGCCCCGGCGCTGGCCTTCCTGGTCTTCAACCTGGTGGTCACCTTCTCCCGACCGGGCATCGACTGGCGGGCGCACATCGGCGGCCTGGTGCTCGGCGGCCTGACGGCTTTCGGCCTGATGTACGCCCCGCGCGGGCGCCGCGGCACGGTCCAGTGGCTGACGCTGGCCGGGGCGGTGGCCCTGGAGGCGGCGATGCTGTGGACCGGGATGGCCCTGTACGGCGCGTGACGCCCGCCGGGCGCTTGTCCACAGCGGGTGCGGGGTTGTGCACAGGCTGTGCGCCGACCCGGCTGTGGACTGTTGTTCTACGCGTGTCCTCCTGTGCGGTTCCCGCGCGCTCGGGGAGTTGTGCACAGCTGTGGACAGTGTCGCGGCGCAAAGTTATCCACAGGCTGTGGGGACTTTTCCCCAGTGTGGATAACCATGTGGATAAGCCTGACGGTCCGATGGTGGGACCGTCTGATGATGTGCGGGCCGACCGCGTTCCGACCGGTCGCGGGCACGCCGAACCGCCGCTCCGGGACCGTGGGTCCGAAGCGGCGGAACGGCTCGAAATCGAGCCTCAGGACGCGCGGAGCGTCACTTCCACTGGGTGGAGACGCCGAATCCGGCCGCGATGAACCCGAAGCCGACCAGGATGTTCCAGTTCCGCCAGCTCTCCACCGGGTAGCTGCCGCTGGTCACGTAGTAGGTGACGATCCACACCAGGCCGATCAGGAACAGTGCCAGCATCAGCGGTGCGACCCAACTACGGCCCGAGCTGATCTTCACCGCGGTCGTGGCCGGCGGGGTGTAGTCGGACTTCTTGCGGAGTCGAGACTTCGGCACGAGGAGCTCTCCTGTCGATGCGCTGTGAGACCGCGCAGGGGTGCAGCGGGCGAGACGCCGACGGACGGTCGAGGAGAGCGCTCTGGGACCACTCCCACGGCTGCCACCGGCGTCCGTTAGCGTAGTGGCTCGGCGGGTCTCAAGGAGATAAGGGTACGGTGACTAATTTGTCGATTCCCCCCGGGAAGGCCGTCACCCCCCGTTCCGGCACCCGAATTGTCGGTCGTGCCCTGACCTGCACCGTGTTCGCGCTCGCCGGTCTGCTCTTCTACATCAGCGCGCAGACCGCCCGCGGCACCGATCTGCGGACCGACAACTCGCTGCTGAGCCTCGGCGACGTGATCCGCCAGCGCAGCTCGCAGAACCAGCAGGCGCAGTCCCAGCTGGCCGACCTCCAGTCCCGGGCCCAGCAGCTCACCGAGCAGCAGGGCCACAACCCCGCCGACGCGGCGCAGCTGGACGGCCTGCGGCTCGGCGCCGCGCTGGAGCCGCTCCAGGGCGGCGGGCTGACCGTCACCCTCAACGACGCCCCGCCGAACGCCACCGCGCGCATCCCCGGGGTCCCCGAGCCCGGCGTCAACGACCTGGTCATCCACCAGCAGGACATCCAGGCCGTGGTCAACGCGCTGTGGCGGGGCGGCGCGGCCGGCGTGCAGGTGATGGACCAGCGGCTGATCTCCACCAGCGCCGTCCGCTGCGTCGGCAACACCCTGCTGCTCCAGGGCCGGGTCTACTCCCCGCCGTACGTGGTCAAGGCGGTGGGGAGGACCGACTCCCTGCGGTCGGCCGTCGACGGGGACCCGACGATCCGGAACTACCTGCAGTACGTCCAGGCGTACGGCCTGGGCTGGAAGGTCCAGGAGAGCGGGGACCTCACGCTGCCCGGGTACTCCGGCACCACCGAGCTCCGGTCGGCGGGCGGCCAGTAGCCGGCGAGTGGCGGACCGGCCTCACCGCTGTGGGTACCGGGTCTACTCTTGTCCCCAGTCTGATACCTAGAGGGAGCACCATGTACGGCTTCATCTGGCGTCACCTCCCGGGGAACACCCTGGTCAAGGCCGTCATTTCGCTGCTCCTGATCCTGGGGATCGTCTACCTCCTCTTCACCTACGTCTTCCCGTGGGCGGAACCGTTGCTCCCCTTCGGTGACGTCACAGTGGACGGCGGCGACGGCGCCTCGGCCGGCTGACCCGGCGGGTCCGGAACTTCCCCCCAGCACCGCATCCCACGGAGACCACGCGCGCAATGACCACCCAGTCGACCCCGCCCCGCATCCTGGTCGTGGACAACTACGACAGCTTCGTCTTCAACCTGGTCCAGTACCTGTACCAGCTCGGCGCCACCTGCGAGGTGGTGCGCAACGACGAGGTGACCGTCGAGCACGCCGTCCGCCGGGCGGGGGAGGAGGGCTTCGACGGGGTGCTGCTCTCCCCCGGGCCAGGCTCGCCCGAGGAGGCCGGGGTCTGCATCGCGATGGTGCACCACTGCGCGGCGATCGGGCTGCCGGTGTTCGGCGTCTGCCTGGGGCTGCAGTCGATCGCGGTGGCGTACGGCGCGGTGGTCGGCCGGGCGCCCGAGCTGCTGCACGGCAAGACCTCGCCGGTCGAGCACGAGGACGGCGGGGTGTTCGAGGGGCTGCGCTCGCCGCTGATCGCGACCCGCTACCACTCGCTGGCCGTCGACCCGGCCACCGTGCCGGACGACCTGGTGGTCACCGCCCGGACCGACAGCGGCGTGATCATGGGCCTGCGGCACCGTGAACTGCCGGTCGAGGGCGTGCAGTTCCACCCCGAGTCGGTGCTGACCGAGGGCGGGCACCGGATGCTCGCCAACTGGCTGGCGGAGTGCGGCTTCCCGCAGGCCGTGGACCGGTCGGCCGGGCTCGCCCCGGTGATCGGCCGGGGCTGAGCGGCGTGACCGCGGTGCGTCCGGAGGGGCGTTACCAGTCGGAGTCCGGCCCGTACGGGGGGCCGCCGCAGTACGCGGGCGGCCGGCCGTACGAGGGCGCGGAGTTCGGCACCCCGCAGTACGGCGATCCCCAGCACGGAGATCCCCAGTACGGAGACCCCCGGCACGGGACCCCGCAGTACCGCGAGGGCGCGCTGGGCGGGCCGTACCCGCAGGAGCACGCCGCCCAGGGCGGGCCCGAGGACGGCTGGGGCGTCTACGAGCAGGCCGAGCGGCCCGTCGAGGACGGTCCCGAGTACCCGTGGCTGCCCGACCAGACCCTCCAGCTGCGGCTGCCCGCCGAGGACGGGGCGTCGGCCGCCGAGCCCGCCGCGCCCACCGGTGGCCGGGCCGAGCGCCGCCGGGCCGCCCAGGGGCGGACCGCCGTCCGCGCGGGCGGTGGGCGGCGCCGGGCCAAGAGCCGGGGGGCCGGGGGGACCCGCCCCAAGGAGTCCGCGGTCGTGGTGGCCGCCCGGTTGGTCGGCGAGCTGTGCATCACCCTCGGCGTGGTGATGCTGCTGTTCGTCGCCTACCAGCTCTGGTGGACCAACGTGCAGGCCGACGCGGCCGCCAGCAGTGCCCGGGACCAGCTGGAGCAGCAGTTCGACGCCCAGCCGGCCGGCCCCGGCCAGCCCGCCGCCGACCCGAACAAGCCCGAGGTGTTCGCGCCCGGCAAGGGCTTCGCCATCATCTACCTGCCCAAGCTGGGACTGAAGTTCCCGATCGCCGAGGGCACCGACAAGGCGGCGGTGCTCGACAAGGGCCTGGTCGGGCACTACCCCGGCACCGGGATGCCGGGCGACCAGGCGGGCAACTTCGCGCTGGCGGCGCACCGCAACACCCACGGCGAGCCGTTCCGGTACATCAACGAGCTCGGCAAGGGCGACAAGGTCGTGGTGGAGACCGCCGCCGGGTACTACACCTACGAGATCACCGGGGGGATCCCGCAGACCTCCCCCAGCAACGTGAGCGTGATCAAGCCGGTGCCGAACGGCGCCGGCTACGCCGGTCCGGGCCGGTACATCACGCTGACCACCTGCACCCCGGAGTTCACCTCCAAGTTCCGCCTCATCCTCTTTGGCAAGATGATCGAGGAGCGGCCGCGCAGCCAGGGCAAGCCAGCGGCGATCACGGGCGGGTAGCCGTCCGGAGGCCCGGTTTCGGAGGGGAGCAGCGCAGATGCAGGACGACGGGACCGCGCAGTCGGCCAACACGGTCCAGGAGGCCCGGGAGGCCGAGGAGGCCTTCCCCCCGCCCGGAGGCGGGGCCCGGAAGGGCCGGAGCCGGGCGCTGGCCGCGCTCGGGGTGTTCGGCGAACTGCTGATCACCGTGGGCCTGGTGCTCGGCCTGTTCGTGGCCTACTCGCTCTGGTGGACCAACGTGCAGGCGGACCGGTCCGCGGCGGACGCCTCGGACAAGCTGCGCAGCTCCTGGGCGGCCGGTCCGACCGGCGGCCCCACGGGCGGGCCGGGCGCCGCCCCCGCGCCCGCCGCGGTGCCCGCGATCGGGGACGGCGTGGGCTTCCTGCACGTCCCGGCGATGGGCCGGGACTTCCAGGTGCTGATCCGGATGGGCACCTCCACCGCCGTCCTGGACGAGGGCGTGGCGGGCGTGTACGAGCAGCCCTACAAGGCGGCGATGCCCTGGGACGAGGCGGGCAACTTCGCGCTGGCCGCCCACCGGGACGGCCACGGCGCCAAGTTCCACGACCTGGACGCCGTCCACCGGGGCGACTCGGTCGTGGTGGAGACCAAGGACAAGTGGTACGTCTACAAGGTCGACAACACCCTGCCGGAGACGTCCAAGTACGACACCGGCATCGTCGCGCCCGTCCCGACCGAGTCCGGGTACACCGGCCCGGGCCGGTACATCACGCTGACCACCTGCACGCCGGTGTACACCTCGCGGTACCGGATGGCCGTCTGGGGGAGCCTGGTGCGGGTGGACGCCATGGACGCCAAGCGCACCCCGCCGCCGGAGCTGCACTGATCCGACGGCCGGTCGGGTGACGGTCCGTCGCCCGATGCGGCGTCAACGGAACGGCCGGGGGCCCCGGGCGGGGGTAGCGAGGGGGCCCCGGGCCGGTTGGAGGGCGTGGGCCCGCCCCCCTTGGCGGCGAAACGGTACCGGCGGGGGCCCCTCGGCGGTGATCGCGACGGGCCCCCGGCCGTTTCAGAGCACTTGCCCCCCGGTCTCAGAACCAGGGGAAGAAGGGCTTAGGGGTTCCCTTTGCCGGGGGGTGTGTTGAAGGGGTCCCCCCCTTTGGCCGGATCGGCCGGCCGGGTGAACAGCTGCACCTGGGTGTTCGGGTCCAGCTGGGTGCCGGCCCCGGGGTTGCTCTGCACGACCACCGCGTTCGGGTCCTGCGGACCGCTGACCACGGTGTACTGCAGGCCGGCCTTGTTCAGCGCGGCGATGGCGTCCGACAGCTTCTGGTTCTGCATCGGCGGGACCTGGGCCTTGTCCGGTGCCTTGAAGATGGTCAGGGAGATCTTCGTGCCGGCGGGTGACTTGGTGCCCGGCGCGACCGACTGCGAGGCGACGGTGTTGACCTTGGTCGGGTCGTTGGTCTGGCTGGTCTTGGAGGTGTCGACCTGGAAGCCGAGGCCCTGCAGCTGGGTCTGCGCGTCGTCCTTCTGCGCGCCGACCACGTTCGGGACGGTCTGCTTGGTCTTGCCCTGCGAGACGGTCAGCTTGACCGGGGCGCTCGGGTCGGCGTTGGCGCCGGCCGCCGGGTCCTGGGCGACGACGGTGTCCTGCGGGGCGGTGTCGTCGTCCTTGTAGTCGGGCGGGGAGACGTTGGTGAAGCCGGCCGCCGTCAGGGCCTGCAGCGCCTGGTCCTTGGTCTTGCCGGTCAAGGTCGGCATCTGGGCCTTGGCCGGACCGGAGGAGACCTGCACCGTGATGTGGGCGTCCTCGGAGACCGAGGTGCCCGACACCGGGTTCTGGGTGCAGACCTGGTCCTTCTTGACGTTGGCGTCCGGGCAGGCGATCTTGTCGCCCTCGGTGACCACGAGCTTGGAACCGGCCGCGGCCGCGGCGGTCTTGGCGTCCGCCAGGCTCTTGCCGACCAGGTTGGGCGCGGTGACCTTCGGGGCGTCCTTGGTGCCCTTGTCGGCGAACATCGCCTGGGCCACGAAGAAGGTGCCGACCAGGACCAGCACGGCGGCCACCGCCAGCACGATCCAGGAGGTGTTGCCCTTCTTCTGCCGGTCGTCGCCGCGCCGGCCGCCGCCCTGGCCGTAGCCGTCGTCGTAGCCGTCGTGGCCGCCGCCCTGGGCACCGGCGTAGGTCTGGCCGTAGCCGTCGTCCTGGTAGCCGCCCTGGCCGTAACCCTGGCCGCCGGCCTGCGGCAGCACGGTGGTCGGGCCGCCGGGCTGCTGCGGCAGCACGTTGGTCTGGCCGTACGGGTCGTGCTGCTGCGGGTAGCCGTTCTGGTCGTAGCCGTACCCGGCGGCGCCCATGCCGTAGGCGGCCTGCTGGGCGGCGGCGACCGGGAGGCCGTCGAGGAAGCGCTCGATGTCGTCGCGCATCTCGTCGGCGGTCTGGTAGCGGTAGTCGCGGTCCTTGGCGAGCGCCTTGAGCACGATCGCGTCGATCTCGGGGCGCACCTCGGGGTCGAAGACCGACGGCGGCTGCGGCTCCTCCCGGACGTGCTGGTAGGCCACCGCGACCGGGGAGTCGCCCACGAACGGCGGGCGGACGGTCAGCAGCTCGTAGAGCAGGCAGCCGGTGGAGTAGAGGTCGGAGCGGGCGTCGACCTGCTCGCCCTTGGCCTGCTCGGGGGAGAGGTACTGGGCGGTGCCGATCACGGCCGAGGTCTGGGTCATGGTCATCCCGGCGTCGCCCATCGCGCGGGCGATGCCGAAGTCCATGACCTTGACGTTGCCCTGCCGGGTCAGCATCACGTTGGCCGGCTTGATGTCGCGGTGCACGATCCCGGCCCGGTGCGAGTACTCCAGGGCCTGGAGGATGCCGATGGTCATCTCCAGCGCCCGCTCGGGCAGCAGCCGCCGCCCGGAGTGCAGCAGCTCGCGCAGCGTGGAGCCCTCGACGTACTCCATCACGATGTACGGGATGGAGATCCCGTCGATGTAGTCCTCGCCGGTGTCGTACACGGCGACGATCGCGGGGTGGTTCAGGGACGCCGCGGACTGGGCCTCGCGGCGGAAGCGGGCCTGGAACGACGGATCCCGTGCCATGTCGGCCCGGAGCGTCTTCACTGCGACGGAACGGCCGAGCCGGGTGTCATGGCCGAGGTACACCTCGGCCATGCCGCCGCGTCCGAGGACGCCGCCGAGCTCGTACCTGCCGCCGAGGCGACGAGGCTCTTCCATAGTTCCGACCCTCTCCCTCACCCGCCGGTGAGGTTGTGACGTAGGTGTCCCCGCACGCTCTGGGTGACGCCGCGTGGGCCGTGACCGGTTCTCCGGCCGGGCCGTGCGCCACCTCGCGGGCGGCAACGGGCACACCCGCTGCTGGCGGATACGCTACCGGTCGCACCGCGCCGGACCGGAGTCAGCCGTCGGCCGATATCAGACCGGTATCCGGAGGGGGGTGTCGATCGTGACATTCACCTCACCCCTCGCTCCTACTTGCCGAGCGCGGCCTGCATCACCGCCTTGGCGATCGGGGCCGCGAGGCGGCCGCCGCTGATGCCGTCGCGGTTCTGGGAGCCGTCCTCGACCACCACCGCGACCGCGACCGACTGGCCGTCCGCGGTCTTGGCCCAGGAGGTGAACCAGGCGAACGGCAGGCCGGCGTTGTCCTCGCCGTGCTGGGCGGTGCCGGTCTTGCCGCCGACCTGGAGGCCGGGGATCTTGGCGTTGGTGCCGGTGCCGTTCTCGACCACCGAGACCATCAGGTCCTGCATCTTCTGCGCGGTGGCCGGGCTCATCGCCTGGGAGAACTGCTTCTCGGTGTGCTTGGAGATGGTGGTCAGCGAGGCCGAGCGCTCCTGGTCGACCAGGTACGGCTGCATCAGGCTGCCGTTGTTGGCGATCGCCGCGGAGACCATGGCCATCTGCAGCGGGGTGGCGCGGGTGTCGTGCTGGCCGATCGAGTCCTGGGCGGTGCCGTCCAGGCTGGGGCTGTCCGGGAAGATGCTCTTCTCGGAGCGGATCGGGGTGTCCACCGTGCTGTTGAAGCCGAACTTCTCGGCCTGCGCCCGCATCTTGTCCTTGCCGAGGTCCGCGCCCATCTTGGCGAAGACCGTGTTGCAGGACTGGTCCATCCCGGACTTGACGGTGGCGTTCTCGCAGCGCTCGTTCGGGCTCTCGTTCTTCAGCACCGTCTGGGTGTTGGGCAGGGTGTACGGGTCCGGCGTCTGGGTGGCGTCGTTGATGTTCTGGTACAGGCCGTTCTCGAACGCGGCCGTCGCGGTGACCAGCTTGAAGGTCGAGCCGGGCGGGTAGGTCTCGCGCAGCGCCCGGTTGAGCATCGGCTTGTTCGGGTCCGCGTTGAGGTCCTGCCAGGCCTTGGTGTCGCCGTTGTCGCCGCCGGCGAAGGCGCCCGGGTCGTAGGACGGGGTGGAGACCAGGGCCAGGATCGCGCCGGTCTTCGGGTCGATCGCGACCGCCGCGCCCTTCTTGTCGCCCAGGCCGTCGAAGGCGGCCTTCTGCACCTTGGCGTTGATCGTCGTGACGACGTCGCCGCCGCGCTTCTGCTCGCCGGTCAGCATGTCCAGGGTGTTGCGGAAGAACAGCCGGTCGTCGGTGCCGGAGAGGATGCCGTCCTCCAGGTTCTCCAGCTGGCTGGAGCCGAAGGACTGCGAGGAGTAGCCGGTGACCGGGGCGTACATCGGGCCGTTCAGCCAGGAGCGCTTGTACTTGTAGCGCAGGCCGTTCACGAAGTCGGAGTTCGTCACCGGCTGCCCGCTGACGATGATGTTGCCGCGCGGGTGGGCGTAGCGGTCGTAGAGCTGGCGCTTGTTGTTCTTGTTGGAGGCCAGCGAGTCGGCCTGGACGCCCTGCACCCAGTTGGTGCGCACCATCAGCGCCAGGATCAGCACCAGGCAGAAGATCGAGACCCGTCGGATCGGCTTGTTCATCGGGCGGGTCCTCCCTGGCCCTCGGTGACCGGGGCCGGTTCGGCCCCGGGACGGCGCGCGCTGTCGCTGATCTTCAGCAGGATCGCGACCAGTGCCCAGTTGGCGACCACGGACGAACCGCCCTGCGCGAGGAACGGCATGGTCATACCGGTCAGCGGGATCAGCCCGGTGACCCCGCCGGCCACGACGAAGACCTGCAGCGCCATCGCCGAGGCGAGCCCGACGGCGAACAGCTTGCCGAAGGGGTCGCGGGCGGCGACGGCGGTGCGCAGGCCGCGCTGCACCAGCAGGGCGTACAGCAGGAAGATCGCCATCAGGCCGGTCAGTCCGAGCTCCTCGCCGAAGGAGCCCAGGATGAAGTCGCTCTTGGCGGCGAAGTTGATCAGCCAGGAGCGGCCCTGGCCGAGGCCGGAGCCGGTCACCCCGCCGGAGCCGAGCGCCATCAGCGACTGGCCGATCTGCTCGGTGGCGCCCTTGGGCGGGTTCGCCGAGAAGGCGGCCATCGGGTCGAGCCAGGCGTCGATGCGGACCTTGACGTGGCTGGTGGTCATGGCGACCGCGACCGCGCCGCCGACCGACATCAGCAGGCCGAACAGGATCCAGCTGGTCCGCTCGGTGGCGACGTAGAGCATCACCACGAACAAGCCGAAGAACAGGAAGGACGTGCCGAGGTCGTTCTCGAAGACCAGGATCAGCAGGCTGAGCAGCCAGATCACGATGATCGGGCCGAGGTCGCGGCCGCGCGGCAGGTACAGGCCCATGAAGCGGCGGCTGGCCAGTGCCAGGGCGTCCCGCTTGACCATCAGGTAGCCGGCGAAGAACACGGTCAGGACGATCTTGGCGAACTCGCCGGGCTGGATGGAGAAGCCGCCCATCCGGATCCAGATCTTCGCGCCGAAGTCCTCCGCCCGGGCCGGGAAGAAGGCCGGCGCGGCCAGCAGCACCAGGGCCACCACCATCGAGATGTAGGTGTAGCGCTGCAGCACCCGGTGGTCCTTCAGGAAGACCATCACGCCGATGAACAGGGTGACCCCGAGGGCGGACCACATCAGCTGGTTGCGGGCCGCCGGGAAGTTGCCGCTGAGCAGGTGGCCCGCCTTGTCCAGGCGCCAGATCATCACCACGCCCAGCCCGTTCAGCAGGGTGGCGATCGGCAGCATCAGCGGGTCCGCGTACGGCGCGAAGCGGCGCACCAGCAGGTGGGCGACCAGCGCCAGCGAGCCCATCCCGAGGCCGTAGCCGAGCATCCCGGCCGGGACCCGGGAGTCCATCGCCAGGCCCACGTTGGCGTACGCCAGGATCGGCAGCAGCACCGCGAAGACCAGCAGGGCCAGCTCGGTGTTGCGCCGGTTCGGTGCGCCCTGGAGCGAGATGGTCGTGTTGCCGCGGCGCCGCGGCACGACACGCCCGCCCGCCGCCCGGCGTCGGGCGCCGGTGCGGCCGGTGTCGCCGCTCAGGTCGTAGCTGCTCACGTGGTGACCGCTCCCTGACGGCCGGCGGGCCCGTTCCGGGCGGGCCTATGTCGGATCACGGACGTCACTGCTTCGGGCAGGCTTCGGCCCGGCTGCGCTCGTCGTCGGAGAGTGCGGGCGGCTGCGGCGGCTGGGTCTGCTCGCTCGGGGCGGCTGCCGGGGGGGTGGCGTTCTGCGTCGGGGCAGGCGTGGCCGGGGCGGACGGGGTCGTCGTGGCGGACGGCGCGCCCGCGGCGGGGTTGCGGGGCTTCTCCCGCTCGCCCGGGGTGGTCGGGGTGGCGGCCACGAACGCGGTCTTGGTGACCGTCGTCCCCTGGGTGCCCTGGGTGCCTTGCGGGGCCGCGGCGTTCGCCGTGGCGGCCTTCTGGCACAGCTTGGCCCAGCCCACGAGGTCGCTCATGGTCTTCTGGGCGTCCGGCAGGCTGCCGACCGAGATGGTCCGGTTCACCTGGGCGCGCTGGTCCTGCGGCAGCCACTTCAGCGGGGCGTCGCTGTGCGACTCGTGCACCGAGGACAGGCTCAGACCGGCCAGGTTCTGGTTGACGCCCTGGAAGATCGCGACGTGGTCGCCGTCCTCGCCGATGTAGTACTGGTCCTGGGTCCACTGGTAGCCGAAGTACCCGGCGCCGCCGAGCAGGCCGAGCGTGACCAGGACGGCCAGCGAGGCGGTCAGGCCCTTGCGCTTGCGCTTGGCGGGCGGCTCCTCGTCGAACTCCTCGGTGCCGTACACCGAGGGCTCGGCCGGGTAGCCGTAGCCGCCCTCGCCCTCGTAGCCCTCGGCGGGGCCGAAGCCGCCCTGGCCCGGGTCGTAGCCCTCGGGCGGGCCGAAGGCGCCCTGCGGGCCGCGGCCCAGGCCGGCGGCGCGGCCGGCCGGGGTGTCCGCGATCGAGCGGTCGGCGGCGGTCGGGGCCGGCGGGGTCTCGGCGACCGCGCCGACGACCACCGGGACGTCGTTGAACTGGCCGCTCATGGTGTCCGTGGCGCCGACGTCGATGACGTCCGCCACGATGCAGGTGATGTTGTCCGGGCCACCGCCGCGCAGCGCGAGCTGGATCAGCTCCTGCACGGTCTGCTCGGGCGAGTAGTAGCTGCCGAGGGTGTCCTGGAGCGTCTGGTGGCTGACCGGGCCGGAGAGGCCGTCGGAGCAGATCAGGTAGCGGTCGCCGGCCCGGACCTCCCGGATCGACAGGTCCGGCTCGACCTGGCCGCGGCCGTCCAGGGCCCGCATCAGCAGCGAGCGCTGCGGGTGGGTCTCGGCCTCCTCGGGCGTGATCCGGCCCTCGTCGACCAGGCGCTGCACCCAGGTGTGGTCCTGGGTGATCTGCACCAGCGAGCCGTCGCGCAGCAGGTAGGCGCGGGAGTCGCCGACGTGCACCAGGCCCATCCGCTGGCCGGTCCACAGCATGGCGGTCAGGGTGCACCCCATGCCCTCCAGCTGCGGGTCCTCCTCGACCATCTGCCGGAGCCGGTCGTTGGCGCCCTGGACGGCGTCGCCCAGCAGGGTCAGCAGGTCGGCGCCCGGCACGTCCTCGTCCAGTCGGACGATCGAACCGAGCACCTCGGAGGACGCGACCTCGCCGGCCGCGGCGCCGCCCATGCCGTCGGCCACGGCCAGCAGCCGCGGCCCGGCGTAGCCGGAGTCCTCGTTCCCCTCCCGGATCAGTCCCTTGTGGGAGCCGGCGGCGAAGCGCAGCACCAGGGTCATGCGACCTGTGCCCCCCTCTGGGTCATGGACGGGATGCTGTCCCTCATGCGCTACTACTTCCGCAGTTCGATGACGGTCCTGCCGATACGGATCGGCGTGCCCGGCTGGAGCGGGGTGGGCGCGGTCAGGCGCTGCCGGTCCAGATAGGTGCCGTTGGTGGAGCCTAGATCCTCGACCGTCCACTGCCCAGTCTGATCCGGATAGATCCTGGCATGCCGGGAGGACGCGTAGTCGTCGTCCAGCACGATGGTCGAGTCGTGCGCGCGGCCCAGCGTGATGGTCTGGCCCTGCAGCGCGACGGTCGTCCCGGCCAGCGAGCCCTGGACGACCACGAGCTGGGTCGGGGCGCCGCGGCGGCGGCCGCCGCCGCCCTGGGTCGGGGCCGCCGGGGCGTTGACGGGGGCGGGCGCCGCGGCCCGTCCGGGTGCCGTGGCGGTCGCCGCGGTGCCGCCGGACGCGGCGTTGGCGCCGCGACGGGAGCTGCGGGGGTTCACCTTGGTACCGAACAGGTCGCTGCGGATCACCTGGATCGCGACGATGACGAACAGCCACAGCACGGCCAGGAAGCCCAGCCGCATGACCGTGAGGGTCAGTTCTGACATGACCGTCCCGCCAGTCGGTGAGCGAGGCGCGCGAACAACTCGGACACTACCCTTCGACCTGCCGGTAGACGATGGTGGTGGAGCCCACGACGATTCGGGAGCCGTCGCGGAGCGTAGCGCGCTGGGTGTGCTGTCCGTCCACCACGATGCCGTTGGTGGAACCCAGGTCGAGGACCATCGCAGGGGTGCCGGGGCGGATCTCGGCGTGCTTGCGGGAGACCCCGGGGTCGTCGATCCGCACGTCCGCCTCGGTCGAGCGGCCGAGCACGCAGGCCGCGCCGGTGATCTGGTGGCGGGCGCCGTTCACCTCGATCCAGCGGCGGACCGAGGCTCCGTGGCCGGCGCCGGGGAAGGCCCGGACGTTGCCGCCGGCGGGCGGGCCCGGGGGCATCGCGGGGGGCGTCGGGGGCGCGGCCGGCGGCGGGGGCGCGCCGTACTGCCCGGCGCCGCCCTGCTGCCACGGTGCGCCGGGGGCCGGCGCGGCCGGCTGGCGGTCGTAGCCGGGCTGCGGCGGGGCGTACTGCTGGGGCTCCTCGGCGGCCAGGGTGCGGCTGCGCACCCGGTACAGGCCGGTGTCCAGGTCGTCGGCCTTCTCCAGGTTCACCTGGAGCGGGCCCATGAAGGAGTACCGCTGGGCCTCGGCGTACTCGCGGACCATGCCGGCCAGCTCGGTGCCGAGCTGCCCCGAGTAGGGGCTGAGCCGCTCGTGGTCGTGCGGGCTGAGCTCGACGATGAAGTCGTTCGGCACGACGGTGCGGTCGCGGTTCCAGATGCTCGCGTTGTTGTCGCACTCGCGCTGCAGAGCGCCGGCGATCTCCACGGGCTGGACCTCGGACTTGAACACCTTGGCGAAGGTGCCGTTGACGAGACCCTCCAGCCGCTGCTCGAACTTCTTCATCATCCCCATGGGGCACCCCCTTCCAGGGTTCGTTCGCCTGCCTGCCGACCGGTGCCCTCCGGGGAGCCGTCCTCCGGGGAGTCGGTCGTGCCTACTGTCGTGCCTACTTGCGGTACTTCCGTACTGATCGTATCCACGCCGGGCCCTTCCGTACGGTTCCCGGACCGCGTGGTGCCGGGGGGTGGGCTCGGACACACAGGGTGACGCATTCCGGGTGCGGGACGCCAGGTCCGCCCGTCGTAGCCGTGCACCGCCCCTCGTCCGTCCGTTCGTCGCGCACCCGTTCGGACGTGGTCGGTCTCCCCGGGAAACGGATTCGGAGCTGCCCCCGAGGTCGTGCTAATGTTTTCCACGTCGGAAGGGCCGCCCGGAAGGGAGCCGGACCGAGGAAGCGCGAAGGCCACATGGTACCGAGCGGTTCCGAGGAACGGACGGCAAAGAAGACAACACCCATGCGCGGGTGGCGGAATAGGCAGACGCGCTGGATTCAGGTTCCAGTGCCCGAAAGGGCGTGGGGGTTCAACTCCCCCCTCGCGCACAGCGAGGCCCCGCAGATCTTCGGATCTGCGGGGCTTTTTTGTCGTCCCGCCCGGCCCTGCTCGCCCCGACCCCGACCGGCCCGCCCGGCCCCGGAGGGCGGGGGCGGGGCGGGGTCAGGACTGGCCGGCGGGGAGCTCGGCGCGGACCTCGAAGCCGCCGTCCTGGGTCGGGCCGGCGGTCAGGGTGCCGCCCAGCAGCTGGGCGCGCTCGCGCAGGCCGACCAGGCCGTGGCCGCCGCCCGGCAGGGTCTCGGCCGGGCGGCCCGGCGGTGCCTCGTTGCGGACCTCGACCCGCAGCCGGCGGCCCTTCGCCCCGACCTTCACGTGCACCACCGCCTCCGGGGCGTACTTGGTGATGTTGGTGAGCGCCTCCTGGACGGTGCGGTAGGCGGCCCGTTCGACCGCCTCCGGCCACGGGCGGTCACCGGGGTTCAGCTCGGTGTCGGCGGTCAGGCCGCTCTCCTCGATCAGCCGGGGCAGGTCGGCCAGCCGGGGCTGCGGGGCGAGCGGGGCGTCCGGGAGCGGCCCGCCGGTGCCGCGCAGCACCCCGACCATCTGGCGCAGCTCCTCCAGGGTCCGGACGGACAGCTCGCGGATGGTGCGGGCGACGGTCGCGGCGGCCGGGTCGGCGGTGCTCACCTGGAGCGCGCCGGCCTGGATGCTGATCAGGCTGACCTGGTGCGAGACCACGTCGTGCATCTCCCGGGCCAGCCGGCCGCGCTCGCTGATCAGCACCCGCTCGGCGAGCAGCCGGCTCTCCCGCTCCTGGCCGCGGGTCAGCTCGTCCAGCCGGGCGGCCAGCTCCCGGCGGGTGCGCGAGAGCAGGCCGGTGGCGGCCGGGCCGGCGGACAGCATCACGGCCTGGATGGCGTCCAGGGCGGTGTTCCGGCTGAGGTCGATCAGCGGGGTCGGCAGCGGCCAGTGGAAGAAGTCGACCAGGGTGAACAGGGCCGCGCAGGGGAACAGCACCTTGGCCCTGGGGCGCTCGGTGGCGACCGTGTAGACGGCGGTGATCGGGGCCAGCCAGATCGCCTCGACCCAGGTGCCGGGCATGGTGAGCAGCAGCACGACGACCGGGAAGCGGCGCCGCCAGAACAGCGCCACGGCGGCCAGCACGGCGAGCGACACCTGCCACCAGGTGGAGTCCCGGGACACCAGTGCGGCGTCCATCAGGGAGTAGAGGACGGGCAGCAGCAGCATCAGCCAGGGGGCGGTGCACCAGGGCGGCAGCCGTCGGGACGGCAGCTGGTCGGCGGCCGTCATGCCCCGTCGCCGGACTTGGGCCGCACCAGGCCGGCCCGGTGGGCGACCACGGCGGCCTGCACCCGGTTGGCGGCGCCGAGCTTGCCGAGGATCGCGCTGATGTGGTCCTTGACCGTGCCGGTGCCGAGGAAGAGCCGGTCGGCGATCTCGGCGTTCGACAGGCCCTCGCCGAGCAGGGCGAGCACGTCCAGCTCCCGGCCGGTCAGGGTGCGGGCCAGCGCGGTGGCCTCGGCGTCCGGGCCGCCGCCGTCCACGTAGCCGCCGATCACGGTGCGGGTGACGGTCGGGGAGAGGATGTTGCCGCCCGCCGCGAGCACCCGGACGGCGTGCACCAGCTGCTCGGGGGCGGTGTCCTTGAGCAGGAAGCCGGTCGCGCCGGCCCGCAGCGCGGTGCCGATGTACTCGTCGGTGTCGAAGGTGGTGAGCATCGCCACGGCCGGCGGGTCGGGCAGGGCGCGCAGGCGGCGCAGCACGGAGATGCCGTCGAGGTCGGGCATCCGGATGTCGAGCAGCACCACGTGCGGGCGCAGGCGCTGGACGTGCTCCTCGGCCTGTCCGCCGGAGCAGTCGCCGACCACCTCCAGGTCGGGGGCGGAACCGACGATCAGGCCGAGGCCGGAGCGGACCAGGATCTCGTCGTCGACGATCAGCACGCGGGTGGTGGTGATGGGTGCCTCCTCGGTTCGGGCGGCCGGGTTCGGTCGGTCCGCGGGGGTCGCTTTTGAGGGTAGGGGTAGCCGGGGCGGGGTGCCGAACCCATGGGGGGTAAACACCCCCGCCGAACGGCGGGGGTGGGAATCCGCTACCCGGTTCACGCAATTCTCAGGAATGGTGCGGAACCATGGAGTTGGCTGCCCTTTTCCGGCCTGCCGCTCGATGCGTGCGGTCGGTGGGCGGAGGGTGGCCGGTCAGTCCGACGGGCCCGTGCCGGCGCCCGGCGCCGGGCCGTGTGCGGATGCGCCCCACCATCTGATCGTTTGGAATTGAGCTGTGTCGTCCACTGTGAAGTCGGAGCCGTCCGCCACCTCCGCCGGGCCCCGGCCCGACGGACCGCTCGATCGCTGGCGCCCGCGGGCCGCGGCAGCCTCGGTCTGGTACCTCAGGCTGCTGGCGCTGCTGAACGTGGCGACCGTGCTGCTGGTGCCCTGGGGGAACCAGGTCAACGAGCACAACGAGGGTGAGTACTTCACCCCGTACCTGATGACCTCCGGCCTGGCGGCCGCGGTGCTGTCGGTCTTCCTCGCCGTCGCGATGCGGCGGCGCAAGCGGGCCGCGTGGATCTTCAACGCGGCGCTCAGCGGCGTCTTCGCGCTGCTCTACCTGGCGGTCATGGTGCTGCCCGGCGAGCGCTTCAACAAGCACCCGCTCAACTACATCTCGACGGTTCTGACCTGCCTGTTCGTGCTGGCGCTGCTGATCGGGCGCAAGGAGTTCACGTCCAAGGGCGACCGCTCCAACCCGAAGACCGCGGCGGCCACCTTCGTCGGCGGGCTGTTCTTCGGCGGTGCCGTCGGCGCGCTGCTGGTCTGGATCACCAACCAGCTGAACGGCGCCGGCTGGTGGGACCTCTTCCGCTACTCGGTCGGCCGGATGATCACCATCACCCCGTCCGAGCACCTGCGTTCCGTGATCGAGGCCCCGACCTGGGTGAACGCGGCGATCAACGCGATGGGCGCGGTGCTGTTCCTGCTGGTGCTGTACGTGGCCTTCCGCAGCCCGCGCGGCAAGGAGCTGCTCAACCCCGAGGACGAGGCGAAGCTGCGCGGCCTGCTGGACAAGCAGGGCGAGCGGGACTCGCTCGGCTACTTCGCGCTGCGCCGGGACAAGGCGGTGATCTTCTCCCCCAGCGGCAAGGCGGCGGTGACCTACCGGGTGATCGGCGGGGTCTCGCTCGCCTCGGGCGACCCGATCGGCGACCCGGAGGCCTGGCCGGGCGCGATCGAGGCCTGGCTCTCCGAGGCCCGCGAGCACGCCTGGGCGCCGGCCGTGATGGGCGCCTCCGAGGAGGCCGGGGTGATCTACGCCCGGCACGGCCTGGACGCGCTGGAGCTGGGCGACGAGGCGATCGTCGAGCTGGACGAGTTCTCGCTGGACGGTCGCGCGATGCGGGTGGTCCGACAGGCGTACAACCGGGTCAAGCGGGCCGGGTACACGGTGCGGATCCGCCGCCACGAGGACATCTCCGAGGAGGAGATGGCCCAGCTGGTGTCCAAGGCCGACGAGTGGCGCGACGGGGCGACCGAGCGCGGCTTCTCGATGGCGCTGGGCCGGCTCGGCGACGCGGGCGACGGCCGCTGCGTGATGCTGGAGTGCAGCGACGGGGACGGCGAGCTCAAGGCGCTGCTGAGCTTCGTGCCCTGGGGCCCGGACGGGCTCTCGCTGGACCTGATGCGCCGGGCCCGGGACACCGAGAACGGCCTGATGGAGTTCATGGTCATCGAGCTGCTGCAGCGCGCCGAGGAGGTCGGGCTCAAGCGGGTCTCGCTGAACTTCGCGATGTTCCGCTCGGTCTTCGAGCGCGGTTCGCGGCTCGGCGCCGGTCCGGTGCTGCGGCTGTGGCGCTCCGTCCTCGGGTTCTTCTCGCGCTGGTGGCAGATCGAGTCGCTGTACCGCGCGAACGCCAAGTACCGGCCGATCTGGGAGCCGCGCTACCTGCTGTTCGAGAAGAGCAGCGAGATCCCGCGGATCGGTATCGCCAGCGCGCGCGCCGAGGGGTTCATCGTCGCGCCGAGCCTGCCCGCCCTGTTCCGGCGCCGGCACGCCGGGCCCGCCGTGGTGGCGCCCCGGGTTCCGGTGGCGGCCCGGGACGGGAAGGGGTAGCCCTCCGCCGGGGGGCGGAGGGGGGCCGGACGGCCGGAGGCGGAGGGGGCCATCGGTCGTACGGGGGGTCCGGAGGGGGGATTCGTCTCCCTCCTGAGGATGACCCCGATCCCCATCCATGCCGATGTGGATTTGTTAACAGGCTTCTAATGTTGGAGTAGCTGACAAGTTCGGGGATTCGGGAGAAACGTTGTGATTCACAGGACCCACGCGGGGGGCGTGCGAAAGGGGCCGCTGGCGCTAGCCAGAAAGGCCGCTGTCGCCGAGTGGGGGACGTTGTACCTGACGGTCCGGGGCGCGGTGGTGCGCAAGAAGTTCGCCGCCTTCCCATTGGCCACGGTGGCGACGTTTCTGATCCTGCTGTTCAGCATCGTCCAGCACCTGCCGGGCGGTGAGCGGTTCGTCAACCACATCGGGGTGGTGCGGGCCTCGCTGCCGCTCGACGTCTCGCTGCTGCGGACCCCGCTGTCGCTCTACGTGCCGGCCCTGGACCTGCCGGTCTGGGGCGCGCTGGCGCAGGTGTTCGTGGTCTTCGCGATCGCCGAGGTCGTGCTCGGCCGGCGGATGACCCTGGTGGTCGCCTACGCGTGCACCCTGACGGGCACGCTGTTCGCCCGGGTGGGCGTGGCGATCGGGCCGCACCACCTGTTCGGCTTCCCGAAGTGGGTCGCCTACGTGCGGGACACCGGGCCGTCGGCCGCGGTGGTGGCACTGGCGATCTGCATCGCGTTCCGCACCCGGGCCTGGTTCACCGCCGCCACGGTGGTGGTCCTGATGGTCGGCGAGGCCGTCCTGCTGCCGAACCTGGCGGGCCTGGAACACGTGGTCGCGGTCATCACCGCGCTGCTGATCGCCGTCTCGGTCGAGGTCTTCGGGGACTTCTGGCCGCGGGTGCTGGCCGGGGTCGGTGCCGCCACCTCGGTGGCCACGGCCGCCTCCCGGGAGGTCGCGGCGGAGGCCCGGCGCCGTTCGGCGGGCGCGGTCATCCCGTAAGGAAGGCTCCATCCGGCCTGTCGGCCGCGTACGGGCGATGCCCGTACGCGGCCGTCACGCGTGCGGGAGGGGCAGCTCGAACCAGACGACCTTGCCCACCGCCTTGCGGGCGGTGCCCCAGTGCTCGGCGAGTTTGGTGACCAGGGTGAGGCCGCGGCCGGTCTCGCCGAGCTGCTCGGCCGGCTCCAGCGAGGGCAGGTTGTGGTTGTCGTCGCTGACCTCGACCAGCAGCTTGTCCACCCGGATCAGCTGGAGCTGCACCCGGTCCCGGGCGACCCGTACGGCGTTCGTGACCAGCTCGCTGACCAGCAGCTCGGTGGTGTCGCTGAGCGCCTCCAGGTGCCAGGCGGCCAGCTGCTCGCGGACCAGTGAACGGGCCCGGCGGACCTCGCGCTGGTCCACGGTGAGGTCCCAGGTGGCCACCTCGGACGGGGCGACCCCGTCGAAGCGGGCCACCAGCAGGGCGACGTCGTCCTTGCGGTCGTCCGAGTGCAGCCGGCGCAGCACCTCGTCGCAGGCCTGCTCGGGGCTCTGCTGCGGGTCGATCAGGTTGCCGCACAGCGCGGCCAGGCCCGTCCCTATGTCCCCGCCCCGGACCTCGACCAGTCCGTCGGTGCACAGCACCAGCATCGAGCCGTCCGAGACGTCGATGGTCTTGGCGACGAACGGCACCCCGCCGACGCCGATCGGCGCCCCGGCCGGGATCTCCAGCAGCTCCCCGGTGCCGTCCGGGTGCACCAGGACGGGCGGGACGTGGCCGGCGCTGGCCAGCTCGCAGGTCCGGTTGATCGGGTCGTAGACCGCGTACAGGCAGGTGGCGAGGTGGTCGTCGCCGAGCTTCTGGGCCAGGTTGTCCAGGTGCCGCAGCAGCTGGCCGGGCGGCAGGTCCAGGGCGGCGAGGGTCTGCATCGCGGTGCGGAAGCGGCCCATCGCGGCGGCCGAGTGGATGCCGTGGCCCATCACGTCGCCGACCACCAGGGCGACCCGGCTGCCGGGCAGCTGGATCGCGTCGAACCAGTCGCCGCCGACCTCGGCCTTCGGATCGCCGGGCAGGTAGCGGTGGGCGATCTGCACGCCGGGGATCTGCGGCGGGCGGGTCGGGATCATCGAGCGCTGCAGGGTGGTGGCGACCCGGGCCTCGGCGCGGTGCAGCCGGGCGTTGTCCAGCGACAGCGCGGCCCGTACCGCCAGCTCCTTGAGGGTGGCGGCGTCGCTCTCGTCGAAGGGGGCGCGGTCCGGCAGCCGGAGCAGCTTGAGGATGCCCAGCACGGTGCCCCGGGCGGACAGCGGGACCACCAGCATCGAGCGACCGGAGACCACCGGGGCCAGCTTGGCGCCGCCGAGCGCGATCGCGTAGTCCACCGCGACGTCCGCGCTGACCACCGGGACCAGCACCGGCTGGTTCAGCTGCAGGGCCAGCCCGGGCGGGGTCCGGCGCGGCATGCTGACCAGCGAGCCCTCGGAGAGCACGTGGTCCCAGGCGCCGCCGGTCTGGTTGAAGACCAGGGCGACCCGGCGCAGCATCGTGTCGTCGTCGGGACGGGAGACCGGCAGCTCGGAGTCCGAGATCAGGCCGTCCACGAGGTCCACGCACGCGAAGTCGGCGACCCGGGGGACCAGCACCTGGCACAGCTCGTGGGCGGTGAAGCCGAGGTCCAGGGTGGTGCCGACCTTGCCGCCGACCTCGTTCAGCAGGGCCAGCTGCTCGCCGGCCTGGCCGTTGGTGAGGAACGGGCCCAGCCGGCCGTTCGGCGGCCCCTCGGCGCCGGCCGGGGCGGGGACGGTGCCGGGCGGGGCCTGGTCCGGGCGGCGCGGTGGGACGCCGTGGGCGGACGACTCGACGGCGGCCTGCTGCTCGATGGCGGCTCCTCCTCCGGTGCGCTGGGGTGCCTCCCGACCGGGGGCCGGGGGCTGGGCGGGCGGGGCGCCGAGCGGCCCGCCGACGACCGCGGCGGGGCTGCCCGGGGCGCTGCCCGGTCTTGGGTCGGGCTGGGCCGGGTCGCGCTGGGCCGGTCCGTGCGGGACCGGTTCTTGGGGGGCCGGTTCGCGTGGGGCGGGCAGCGGGCCCGGGGGACGGCGGCCGGGCGCGGACTGGTCGGCCTGCGGCGGGGGACCGAGCCGGGCCGCGCGTTGCTGGGGCGTCGGGTAGCGGCGGCCCAGTCCGGCGGCCACGTGGGCGGTGCCGGCCTGGGCGTCGGAGGGCAGCACCGGCAGCACGGTGGTCGCGTCCAGCCGCAGGGCCGGCAGCCCGCCCAGGGCCGCGGCCGCGCGCAGCGGGGCCCGGTGGGCGGCGGGCAGCAGCCGGGCCAGCGGCTCGGGCAGCTCGGCTGCGGGTGGGGTGAGCGCGGCGGTCAGCCCGTGGAAGCCGCCCCGGGCGGCGGGCGCCGCCGCGAAGGGCAGCAGGCGCTCGCCGAGGGCGAGCCGCGGGCCGGTGGTGCGCAGCGGGCGGGCGTCGGCGGCGAGCGCGAGCAGCCCGCCGGACGGGCCGGGCAGCGGGTAGGCCCACCACAGCACGTCGCGCTGGTGGTCCTCGCGGTCGGTCACGGTCAGCCGCCCGGCCCACGGGCGTCCGGTGGCGGTCAGCCCGGCCAGGGTGTCGAAGGCGTCGCAGCGGCGGCGCACGGCGCAGCGGCCGAGCACCCGTGACTCCAGGGCGGGCAGCAGCCCCGAGGCCGGACGGTCGGTGGCGGCCTCGGCGCGGTGCCCGAACAGCTCCTCGGCGGCCCGGCTCCACTGGGCGATCCGGCCGGCCCGGTCGACCACGACAAGGGCGAGCCGGACCAGGGCGGCCACCCCGGTCGGGTGGTCGCCCGGCGCGGTCTGGGCGCCCGCGGGAAGCGGTGTGGAGTTGGACTCGGCCACCATGGATTCGGTCTGCTCCCGCCTGGCCGCCACGCCTGGAGGCGGCCGTTTCTCCGGAGGAAGGCACGCTGTGCGGATACCAGCGAAGCACGGACCGGGCCGGGCTCGACACCGAAACGGGGAGATTCATCAGGATCGGTTGCGTGTCATGTCCCGCGCGCCGGTTCGTACGCCTGCTTCACCCGGACGGCGGCCCGGAACGCGGCGGTAGGGTGGCAGGCCGGGCCGCCCGCGCGGCGGCCCCGCGTGACCCGGCCGGACGGACGAGACAGAGGCGAGATCGTGACCGCGCAGAGCCCCGCCCGCTGGACGGACCCGGAGCAGCAGGAGCTGGAGGAGCGGGTCGCCGCCGCCGAGCTGGCCTGGCTCAGTATGGACGTGGACGTGCAGACGCTGCGGGTCGAGATCGACAACTTCGCGCTGATCCACCACCAGCTGCTCGGCCCGCTGTACGCCCGGCTGGACGAGCTCGACGCGCTGGTCGCCGAGGCCGTCGCGGCCCGCACCGGCCACCCCGACGACCTGCGCCGGGCCGCGGAGGCGCGGCAGCAGGTCGAGGAGCTGCCCGACCTGGACGCGCTGTTCGACTCGGTGGACGCGGTGCGGGCGGAGCGGTCCGAGCGCGCGGAGCGGTCGGAGCGGGGGGAGTCCGGTGAGGGCGCGGACCAGGCCGTCCCGCCGCCGCCCGCCGCGCCGACCCGGGTGCGGCCCGGCAAGGAGGCCCAGCGGATCTACCGCGAGCTGGTCCGCCGCGCCCACCCCGACCTGACCACCGACCCCGCCGAGCAGCAGCGCCGGGCGGACTTCCTGGTCCGGGTCAACGAGGCCTACGCGTACGGCGACGCCGCCGTGCTGGAGGGCCTCGCCGCCGAGTGGTCCACCGCGCCGGAGGCCGCGCCCGCCGTCGACTCCCCCGACCGGCTGGGCTGGCTGCGCCGTCGGCTGGACTGGCTGACCGGCAAGATCACCGAGACCGCCACCGAGCAGGTCCGGCTGGAGCAGACCCCGATGGGCCAGCTGCTCGCCCTCGCCCCGCAGGACCCGGACCGGCTGCTGGAACAGCTCGCCGAGGAACTGCTCGCCAAGGCCGCCGCCCAGCAGGCCGAGCTGGAGCGGCTGCTCGGGGCTCCGGAACCGGCCCACGGGCCGACCCCGGTGGGCGACAATGGCACCGACCCCGATCGAGCCCAGGAGGGCCACACGATGTTCGCGCAGATCCCCACCACCGACGCCGCCTCCGTACCGGCCGATGCCGCCCTGCTGGACGTGCGCGAGCAGGACGAGTGGGACGCCGGCCACGTGGACGGCGCGCTGCACATCCCGATCGGCGAGGTGATCGCCCGGATCGGCGAGCTGCCGGAGCAGAAGCTGTACGTGCTCTGCCGGGTCGGCGGCCGCTCCGCGCAGGTCGTCCAGTACCTGGTGCAGCAGGGCCGGGACGCGGTGAACGTGGACGGCGGGATGTACGCCTGGGAGGGCGCGGGCCGTCCGATGGTCAGCAGCACCGGCCAGGACGCCTTCGTCCTGTAGAACCTCTGGAACCTCTGGAACCTCGCCGGGCCCGCCCGGTGACGGGTAGGGCAGGATGGGCGCGCGACGCGCCGGTACCGGCCGGCGGCGCGCCGACCGGGCGGGGAGGCCATGACGGGGAGCACCGAGCGGACCGCTGAGCCGGCCGCCGAGCGGACCGCCGAGCGGGCCGCCGAGTCGGCTGCCCCCGGGAGGGTCTGGTCGACGCCCGCGCAGCTCGTCCTCGGCCTGGCCGCCGTCGTGCTGGTGAGCGGCACCGGGCTGTTCCTCGCCGCGGTGTTCCTGCACGTCGCGCCCGACAACGTGGTGTCCCGGCAGTACCGGGACGAGGTCGACGGGGTGGTCTACCCGGAGTTCGAGCAGAACTGGAAGCTGTTCGCGCCCAACCCGCTCCAGCAGAACGTCAGCGTGGACGCCCGGGTGCGCACCGTCGCGGACGGCGGCGCCACCCGGACCCGGGACTGGACCGGGCTGACCGCGCAGGACATCGCCGCGATACGGGGCAACCCGGCGCCCAGCCACGTCGACCAGAACCTGCTGCGCCGGGCCTGGGACTTCTACGACGGCTCGCACGACCAGGACGGGAAGCCGACCAATCCGCGCGGCAGGCTCGCCGAGCAGTACCTCAAGCGGATCGCGCTGCAGCGGATCGGCCGGGAGGTGGACGGCGAGCGAGTCCTGGAGATCGAGTTCCGGGTGACCACGGCCACCGTGCCGCCGCCGTCCTGGAGCGGGGAGACCGCGCCGCCGGCGCCCAGGGCGCGGGAGCTGCCGTGGTGGCCGGTCGGGGACGAGGACTACCGGGGGTTGGGGTGAACGAGGGGGCAGCGGGGGAGGGCGTGGAGGTCGCGGAGCCGCGGAGGTTGGAGCGGGTTCCGGCGCAGGGTGGACCGTTCCCCGGGGCGGCACCGGTGGCGCGCCGCGGGCCGGTCGCGGCCGTCGGGCGGGCGATGGAGGCCTTCACCGGGCGGGCGCTCGGACGGCACCAGGCCGCGGTGGTGCGGATCGGCTTCGGGCTGGTCTGGCTCGCCTACCTGCTGCGCGAATGGCCCCACCGGCGGGTGCTGTACGGCGACCGCTCGCCCTGGTCGATGGAGCTCGCCCAGCGGCTGCTGGCCGACGACGGCGCGTTCACCGTGCTGCCCTGGTTCGGCGGGCGGCTCTGGTTCGAGCTGGTCTACCACCTGGCCCTGCTGGCCGCCCTGGCGGTGCTGCTGGGCTGGCGGACCAGGGCGAGCAGCGTGCTGTTCCTGGTCACCGTGCTGTCGCTGCAGAACCGCGACGTCTTCCTCGGCGACGGCGGCGACAACGTCGTCCACCTGATGGCCGTCTACCTGGTCTTCACCCGCTGCGCCGAGGTCTGGTCGCTGGACGCGCGCCGGGCCCGCCCCGGGTGGGGCGGGGTGGCGCTCTGGGGGCTGCTCGGCGTTGTGCTGGCGGTCTGTCAGGCCGGTGGCTTCTCCGGGGACAGCCTCAGCTGGACCGGGCCGGCCTTCCCGTACCTCGGCTGGGCGCCGCTGTTCTGGGGGCTCTGGGCGGTCGCCGGGATCTGGTGGCTGCTCGGCCGGCTGCGCCCGGCGGGCGAACCGCGGGCGGTGCTCGACGCGCTGGCGAACATGGTGCACAACTGCGCGATGCTGGTCATCGCCACCGAGGTGGTGCTGATCTACGCCACGGCCGGCTGGTACAAGGTGCAGGGCTCGCGCTGGCAGGACGGCACGGCGCTGTACTACCCGCTGCACTTGGACTACTTCGCCCCCTGGCCGGGGCTGTCCGCGCTGGTCGGCTCGGCGCTGCTGCCGGTCTTCCTGATCTCGTACGGCACGGTGATCCTCCAGGTCGCCTTCCCGTTCACGCTGCTCAACCGGCGGGTCAAGAACGTGCTGCTGGCGGTGCTGATGGCCGAACACCTGGGGATCGCGGTGGTGCTCGGACTGCCCGTGTTCTCGCTCGCGATGGTCGCGGCGGACGCGGTGTTCCTGCCGACCGGGGCGCTGCTGTGGGCGGCGGCGGGGCTCGGGCGGAGCCGTCGGCGGATCGGTCGGCGGATCAGTAGGCGGGTCGGTAGGCGGATCGGTCGGTAGGCGGATCGGTCGGCGGTGGGGGAGGCCGGCGGCCGCCTAGGATGTCGGTATGTCCTGGTTCGCCGCCCTTCGTGACACCGCGCGGACCGGGCTCACCCTCGACCGGGCGCTCACCGACCCCAAGCGGGCGCTGCGCGGGGCGGTCGCCGTGGCGCTCGTGCTCTTCCCCACCCTCGCCCTCGGCGGGGTCGGGCTCGCCACCTCGGCCGCGATGGGCGCGTTCATCGCCGGCTCGGCCACCTTCCAGCGCAGCTTCCGGCCGCGCGCCAGCCTCGCCGTCGCGGCCGGGGTCGGACTCGGGGCCAGCACCTTCCTCGGCTACCTCGCCGCCGGGGTGTACGGGCTGTTCCCGGTGCTGCTCGCGGTGTGGGCCTTCGGGGCCGGCCTCGCCTGGGCGATCGGGCCGACCGCGGGCGTGGTCACCGCCAACACCGTCTCGGTGATGCTGATCGTGGTCCAACTCCCGGTCAGCGCGACCGCGGCGCTCGGCCACGGGCTGGTTGCCGCGCTCGGCGGGGTCGTCCAGGCCGCCGTCATCACCCTGTGGCCGATCGGGAGTTGGAGCGCCCAACGGGCCGCGCTCGCCGACACCTACGCCGAACTCGCCGACTACGCCCGCCGGTTGCGCCAGGACCCGACCGCACACGTGGACCCGGAACCGTTCATGACCGCCCGGGCCGCCTCCGCCGTCACCCCCTGGCAGGAGCGCCACCGGCCGCCCGAACTGCGCGGCCTGCGCGGCATCGCCGAACGCATCCGCCCCACCCTCGCCGCGCTCGCCGACCCCAAGGTCGGCGCCCCCGAGGAAGGGCCCGAACGCGACCGGGCCCGCGAAGTGCTGGCGGCCGCCGCCGAGGTGATGGACGCCCTCGCCCGGGCCGTCCGCGGCGGCGACCCCGTCCGGCTCCCCCGGTCCGCCCCCACCCTCACCCTCGTCCGGCCGGACCAGGGGGCGCAGCTGCAGGGCGCGGCCCGGCGCTCCGCCCGGCGGCTCGGCGGGCTGCTGCGCAAGGCCGCGGACACCCTCGACCGCAACGACGAGGACACCATCACCACACCCGTGGTCGGCGCGGGCGGGGCGCTGCACAAGCCGTCGATCTCGCGGATGCTGCCGGTCGCGCTGCGGGCCGTGCGGCGGCAGCTGCGGCCGCGCTCGGCGATCTTCCAGCACGCCGTCCGGCTGTCCGGGGTGGTTACCGCGGCCTACCTGCTGGCCCGGCTGGCCGGGTTCCACCACGGGTACTGGGCGCCGATGACCGCGGCCATGGTGATGCGGCCGGACTTCGCCCAGACGTACAGCCGGGGCGTCGCCCGGTTGGCGGGGACGGTCGTGGGGGTCGCCGTTTCGACGCTGGTGGTGCAGCTGTTGCATCCCGGGGAGTGGGTGCTGGCCGGGCTCGCGGTGCTGTGCATCGGTGGGGCGTACCTGGCGTTCCGGACGGGGTACGCGCTGACGACGGTCGGGATCTCCTCGTACGTGGTGTTCCTGTTGGGGTTGCAGGCGGGGGATCCGTTGGAGACGGCCTTCGAGCGGGTGGGGCTGACGGTGCTCGGGGGGTCGCTGGCGCTGCTGACGTACGCGCTGTTCCCGACCTGGCAGACGGCGCGGCTCGGGGAACGGCTGGCGGAATGGCTGGCGGCGGCCGGGCGGTACGGGGCGGCGGTGGTCGCCTGCTACGAGGAGCCGGGGGCTCCTCGGGGGCGGACGGTGCGGGCTGCGCTGCTGGACTCGCGGGAGGCGCGGTCGGAGCTGTTGCAGGCGATGGAACGGGCCGACGCGGAGCCGGGGCGGCACGAGTCGGGGCTCGCCGGGGTGAGTCGGCGGCAGATCGACCGGGCTCGGGCGGCGGTGGGGCACTTGGGGCGGGCGGCGGTGCTGTTGGAGGCGCATCTGCCGGCTGCCGACGCGGAGCCGGTGCCGGGGGCGGCGGAGTATGCGGAGGAGCTTCGGTTGGCTACGGCGTTGGCGGCGGGGGCGTTGTTGACGGGGCGGGCGGTGGAGTTCGGGGGGGTTCGGGAGGCGCAGGTGCGGTTGGAGGAGGGGCTGGTCGGGGGTGTGGCGGGGGTGCAGGGGGATGTGGTGAGGGCGGGGACTCGGTTGGTGGGGGTGGCTTTGCGGGATTTGGAGAGGGCGTTGCGGGGGGCTGGGCGGTGAGGGGGCCGCTGCGCGGGGCTTGGGTGGGGTGGGTGGGCTTTCGGGAGGGTGGGTGGGTCCGGGGGCGGTTCCGGGGGTGGGCGCTCCGGGGGCTGGATGATTTTCCGACCGCCGACCCTGTGGGTGGGGTGTTGAGACCGTTGGCGGTCTGAAAATCATCCGTCACGCCCCTCTCCGCACCCACCCCCTCCACCGCCCCCTCCCGCAGCGCGTCCCTCTCGCCTTGGGCGGGGAGGGGGAGGTGGGTGGTGGGGGTGGGTGGGTTGGTGTGGGTTGGGGGTGGGTGGGTTTTGGTGCGGGCGCGTGGGCTTTGCCCGCGCGCCCGTTTTGGGGTGTGGGGTCAGGCGGCGTGGGCGGCTTGGAGCCAGTTGGTGAACTCGCAGGCGAAGTGCCACTGGTGGCCGGTGGGGAGGAGGTCGGGGGCGGCTTCGGGGAACTGGACGGTGAGGCGGATCCGGAGGCCGGTGGGGGTGTCGGCGAACTCGTGCATGACGCGGAGGACTTCGGTGCCGTCGGTGAGGGTGCCGGTGGCGCCGATGCGGGTCGGGAAGGTGGCGTGGTCGGGGGCGGTGATGGGGACGTCGTCGTGGAAGTGGAGGAGGAAGCGGGTCGGGGTGGTGCCGAGGGTTTCGATGATTTCGACCCGGTCGCCGGTGGAGTCGGCGAGGTAGTGCTCGGGGTTGGCGGCGAGCAGGGCGGCGCGGTCGCCGGCCTGGAGGCGGCCCTGCCACCAGGTGAGGAAGCGGTCGGCGTCGATGCCGGTGGCGGTGAGTTCGGTGACGGCGGTGCGCCAGCGGCCCTGGGAGGCGTGGGCCCAGGTGGTGAGGGCGGCGTCGGCGGCGGTGGTGTCGGGGGTGAGGAGTTCGCGCATGCGGTCGTCGCCGAGGCGCTGCTTGAGGAGGCGTAGGGCGGCGCGGGCGCGGTGGAGTTCCCAGGTGAGGACGGCTTCGGGGGGTTGGGGGGTGTTGTCGAGGGTGGTGTGGATGGTGAGGGGGGTGGAGGGGGTGAGAGGGGTGGGGGTGGAGGGGGTGAGGGGGGTGGTGGGCATGGTGGCGCTCCGAGGGGAGGGCGGTAGGCGGAGAGATTTTCTCCGGTTGGGTGGACGGTAGCATAGGGGGAGAGAGTTTCTCCGGTTAGGGAGTTTGTGGATGAGGGCCGACGCGGAGCGCAGCCGGCGCAGGATCCTGGATGCCGCGTGTGAGGTGTTCCTGGAGCGGGGGCCGGATGCCCCGTTGGATGCGGTGGTGCGGCGGGCGGGTGTGGGGCCGGGGACGCTCTATCGGCGGTTTCCGGATCGGGAGGCGTTGGTGCGGGCGCTGGTCACCGATCTGCTGGGGAGGCTCACCGAGGCTGCGGAGGAGGCGCGGCGGGAGGAGGGGGATCCGTACCGGGCCTTGCGCCGGTTCGTGCATGCGGCCGCTGATCTGCGGATGGGGGCGGCGATCGTGGTGCTGCTCGAACGGCTGGTGGTGGACGAGGAGTTGGTGGCCGTTCGGCGGGGGGCGGTGACGGCGGTGGAGGGGCTGCTGGGGGCTGCTCGGGATGCCGGGCGGGTGCGGGCGGATGTGGGGATGGGGGATCTGGTGCTGCTCTGCGTCCGGGTCTCCCGGCCGTTGCCGGGGGCGCTGGCGGCGTTGGACGCGGATGGGGCGTTGGTGCACCGGCATCTGGATCTCGCGTTGGCCGGGTTGGCTGCGGTGGGGGGTCCGGTGGGGGTGCCGCTCGGGTTCGACGAGGTGATCGCGGCTGCCGGGCGGCCCGGGGAGCCGGGGGTGGGAGAGTGAGCGGCATGGACGACGAGCTGGTGCGGGAGTGGCGGGCGGCCGAGTCGGGGGCCGTGTTGCTGGACGGGTTCCATCCGCTGAAGCACGCGTTGCGGTTCGGGGGTGAGGTCCGGCGGGTGCTGACGGCGGATCGGGGGGCGTTGCTGGCGTTGGCCGGGGAGTTGGCGCCGGATGTGGTTCCGGCGCTGGACGTGCTGGCGGTGGAGGTGGCGGAGGAGCGGTTGCGGGGGTTGGCGCCGCGGCTGCATCCGACCGGGGTGGTCGCGTTGGCGGTGCGGCCGTCCGTGGAGGCGAACCGGGCGGCGTTGGGGCTGTTGCCGCGGCGGGCTCCGGTGGTGGTGCTGGAGAATCCGCGGAACCTGGGGAACGTCGGGGCGGTGATCCGGCTGGCGGCCGGGTTCGGGGCGACCGGGGTGGTGACCACGGGCGAGTTGGACCCCTGGCACCCGACGGTGCTGCGGGGCAGTGCGGGCCTGCACTTCGCCACTGCGGTGGAGCGGGTGAGCCTGCCGGAGCTGCCGGCCGGGCCGTTGTACGTGCTGGACCCGGAGGGCACGGACATCCGGGACCTGCCGTTCCCGGACGACGCGCTGCTCGCCTTCGGCACCGAGCGGCACGGGGTCTCGGCGGAGCTCAAGGAGCGGGCCGACCATTTGGTCGCGGTGCCGATGCAGGCGGGGGTGTCCAGCTTCAACCTGGCGACGAGTGTGGCGATGGGGTTGTTCCACTGGATGTCGGGCAGGCGGTGAGGCGCGGCGTTCGGGGCGCCGCGCCTCTGGGGGAGGGTCAGCTGAAGAGGGCGCGCCAGGTGTCGGGGCCGGGGTAGCCGTCGGCTTCGGGGCCGCGCCAGCCCTGGGCGAGTTGGAAGGCCTGGGTCGCTCTGCGGTCGGCCTCCGTCCAGCGGGGGCCGGGGCCCTGGGTGTAGGAGCCGCCGAAGCCCTTGCGGACCAGCTGTTCGCCGAGTCGGCGGACGTGGTCGTTGGTCTGGCCGGGGGCGAAGTACTGGGGGCCCGGGAAGGTGGTGGTGGGGGGCGGCGGGGGCGGCAGGGGGGTGGTGGGGATGTTGCGGCCCTTGTTGTTGATCAGGAGGTTCCAGGTGTCGGGGCCGGGGTAGCCGTCGGCTTCGGTGCCGTGCCAGCCCTGGGCGAGTTGGAATGCCTGGGTGGCCTTGCGGTCGGCGTCGCCCCAGCGGGGGTCGGGGCCTTCGGTGTAGAAGCGGGAGCCGCCGCGCTGCACCAGCATCTGGCCGAGCCGGGTGACGTAGCCGTTGTTCGCGCCGGGGCCGAACTTGTCGGTGCCCGGGAAGGCGTTCGTGGGGCCGCCGCCGTCGTTGCTGGGGCTGGAGAGGCCGGTGTAGCGGTACGGGACGTAGCCGCCGGAGTTGTTCCAGTAGGCGTACGGGGTGGAGCGCTTCTTGGTGCCGGGGGAGGTCTGCTCGTAGGCGACGTAGCGGGTGCGGGAGGAGTCCGTCCAGCCGCCGAAGATCGTCACGTGCGAACCGGCCTGGGGGTTGGCCGGGTTGTTGTAGATCAGCGCGTCGCCGGGCTGGAGGTCGTCGCGGTTGATCCGCTCGGCGAAGTTCGGCAGGGTCCAGGTGGTCTGGCTGCTGCCGAGGCCCCAGGCCATCGAGACGAAGCCGGAGCAGTCCTGGCGGTAGCCGTCCGACCAGTAGCGGCCCATGCTGTACGGCACCGACTGGTCGACCCAGGCCTGGGCGCGCTGGATGACCTGGGCCCGGGTGACGGGTTGGGCGGCGAGGCGTGGGGCGGCGAAGGAACGGCCGTAGAGGTCGCTGACCTCGCCCTGGGGGGTCTGCGGGGGCTGGGCGGTGCTGCTGCTGCCGCCGGGGGTGGGGTCGGCCGCGGCGGCGGTGCCGCCGGCTATCGCGGTGCCGACGGCGGCCATCAGTACGGCGGCCCGGCGGCGGACGCTGCGGGCCGGGGCGGCGTGCAGCCGGGCGCGGCGGCGGGCGTTGCAGCCCCCGCATATGCAGTCCTCCGCCGGTTCGACCTCGTCGAAGTCGATCAGGGGGGACAGGGGGTCGGTAAGGGTCATGCTCCGCCTCTTTCCCGGTCCGGCTCCGCGTGTCATCGGGACCAAAGTCCCAAAGCGGGCGGGGTGCGGCGCGGCGGATTGGGCTGGGAGGGTGACGGCCGTTCGGCTCCGGGGTGTGGCGGGGCTCGGGCGGAGCGGGTAGTAGCGGTACGAACCTGATGCGTGATCAGCGTGGGATGGCGGGCGAGTACTCGGGCTCGGTCCAGGCCAGCGGGGTGGCGTCGGTGAGTTCGCGCACTCCGGTGACGGTCAGTTCGACCATGCGCTCGACGCCGGGGCCGGCCTGCTCGGACCAGTCGGTGCGGGCCTCGCCGGTGATCAGCAGGGCCCCGCCGGTCTCCCAGTCGGGCAGCAGCAGCCCGGCCCGCGGGTCCAGCTCCAGGTTCCCGAGGGTCAGGAACATGCTGTTGCCGCGGTACTCGGGCCAGCGGACGGTGTTCGGTCCCACCGCCTCCAGGAAGCCGGGGAAGCCGCCGCGGTGCGAGGCGTCGACCCGGCCGTCGGGCCCGGTGGTGGCGATGAAGAAGGTGTCGGAGGTGGCCACGGCCAGCTGCTGCGCCGTGGACAGGACCGTGCCCTCGGCGACCGCGCGGGGCGCGCCGGCGCCCGGACGGTCCAGCGGGGTGCGGCGCTGGATGTACTTCGGGCAGTTGGACACCACCTCCTCGGCGCGGACCACCAGCCCGCCCCGGCCGTCCGGGGCGGAGCGGCCGTTGAGCCGCATCCGGCGGCGGCCGGCCGGGTCGAGGGCGATGGTGCCGAGCTGCGCCGGGCGGGCCAGTGCCTCGGCCAGCGGATCGGCCTCGGCGGGGCGGGCGGCGATCGTCATGGTGCGCTCGTCGGGGGCCCGCAGGAAGCCGGCCGGGCCGGACAGCTGGGTCGCCCAGACCCGGCCGTCGGGGTCGGCGGCGCCGACCACCAGCATCCGCCGCTCGGTCAGGAAGTGGGCGGCCACCGCGGGGATGGTGCTGCGGATCGACCGTCCGGCGTGGTCGGCCCGGTCGGTCACCCCGGCGCGGGCCTGGGCGGTCCGCTCGCCGGGGTGGTAGGGCGTGGTGGCGGTGGTCATCGTGTTCCTAGAAGAAGCCGCAGGTCGGGGCGTCGGTGTGGGGGGCCTCGGCGGTGGTCTCGTCCACTCCGGTACGGGTGTAGACCTCCAGCCGGATGCCGTCCGGGTCGCTGAAGAAGATGCCGCCGGAGGCGGAGCCCTCGCTGTGCGGGACGACGCCGTCGTAGGCGAACTCGGCGCCCAGGGTGCGCAGCAGGTCCTCGGTGGCGCGGACCTCGTCCAGGCCCTCCACCTCGAAGGAGAGGTGGTGCAGGCCGGGCGTGGTGGTGGAGAAGGTGCCGGTGCCCTGCTGCCAGAGGGTGAGCACCAGGCGCCCGTCCCGGCCGAGCATGGCGTAGCGGCGCTCGGGGTCGGCGCCCTGGGCGGTGAGCTGGAGGCCGAGGACGGCCCGGTAGAAGTCGACCGAGCGGTCGAGGTCGGTGACGTTCAGGCCAACGTGGCCGGTCTGCAGGGTGCGGAGCGCGGTGGTGCTGGACATGGCTGGTCACTCCCTGGGCTGGGGCTTCCGGCGAGGCTGCTGCCTAACCGATGTGAATGAGGCTATGGGTTAGGTGATGGAGAGTCAACCGGTGTGGTGGGGTGAAGGGGTTAGGTTTTGGGACATGGGAAAGCCCCGTCGGACTGTTGGGTCCGGCGGGGCTCTCTCGTGGGTGGGGGTGGCTCTACGGCCATTCCCAGCGGATGCCGATGTGGCCCGGCTGCTGGTCGGGGGCCAGGACGTGGGCGCTCGCCGAGGCGCCGATCCACAACTGCTCGCGGCGGTGGTCGACGTCGGCGCCCGGCTCGCGGTCGTAGCGCTCGCAGTGCACCGGGACGGCCGCCGGGTCGAAGTGCACCTGGAGCACGTACTCGCGCACCGTGGTGGCGAAGCGGCGGCTGTACTCCATGGTCGGGCCGCCCGGCGGGATCTCCACCTCGTACTCGAAGACCGTGCTGTCGCCGAGCCCGAGCGGGCGGTCCAGCATCAGCTCTGCGACGGTCAGCCCGATCTCCGGGCGGCGGCGGACCCGGCCGAGCCGGCCGTGCCGCACCGAGGTGATCTCCGGGCAGCCGGTCGCCTCCTCGTCGGCCTTGTGCACGACCAGGCAGCGGCCGACGCCGCCGACCGTGGCGCGCACCACCTGGCGCATCCGCAGCAGGTTGGCGCGCCGCTCGGCGTCCACGTAGTACGAGTCGTGGATGCTGAGCCGCTCCAGCTCGCCGGCCGGCGGGGCGTCCAGCTCGGTGAAGATCGCGGCGATGTCCACCTCGCCCGGCCAGACGTCCTCCAGCCCGAGGTGGAGGGTGTTGGCGGCGGCGGCCCAGCGGCCGCGCGGGCGGGGCGGGCCGAGCAGTGCGGAGAGCGCGCTGTGCGGCAGGCCGAGCAGTTCCTCCAGCAGGTGGACGGCGCGCAGCGAGCTGGCCCGTTCGGGCTGGCTGCGGCCGCGGCGCCAGTAACTCAGCGTCGTGACGCTGACCCTGACTCCGCGTTGGGCCAGGGCGGCGCGGATCCGGTCCAGGCTGAGGCCGCTGGCCTCGATCGCCAGGTGCAGGGCGTCCGCGAAGCCGCCGGGCGGGGCGGGGCGGCCGGCGGACGGCGCGGGGGCCGTCGGGGTCGGAGGGGGATTCGGGGCGGGCGCCGGGGCGGGCGGGTCGGGGCGCTCCGTACGCGATCCGACCAGCCGCAGCCGCGCGGCGTCCTGAGGCTGCTGTGCGGCCATGCGGTGACTCTCCCCACCAGGTGAGTTCGGCGGCACCTGGTCGGCGCCGGGGCGCGCCGTCAGCGGCTTCACCGAGCTTTGGGGAACCCTATGCACGGTCGAGAGGCTACGTCATCAGTCGTGCGTATGACAGTGGTCACGGGAGGTGGACCGGATGGTTATCGATCTTGAAACAGTCCGGAAACATGACCGGAACCCGGGCCGCCGGAGCGGGGGGAACCGGGTGGAAACGGACACCGCCGGGGCGGGCCTTCGTCGGCGCCGCCCCGGCGGGGGTCTGGGTGGTGCTACCGGCCGGTGATCACTTGACGTTCAGGGCGACGTCGTCGATCACGAAGCTGGTCTGGTTGGAGCCGTCCTCGGTGCCGGTGAAGGTCAGGTTCACGCTCTTGCCGGCGAAGGGGGTCAGGTCCACGGTCTGCTGCACGTAGCCGGTGGCCGCGTCCGCGTTCGACCAGGTCTTGAGCGTGCTGCCGCCCGCCTGGAGGGTCAGCGTGTCGTACGCGGTGCTGCCGGTCTCCGCGGTGTCGATGTGCAGCCAGAAGGTCAGCGTCGCGGAGGCGCAGCCGGCCGGGACGGAGACGGTCTGCGACAGGGTGTCGGTGTGGGTGCTGCCGTAGCCGTCCAGCCAGGCCTTCCAGGAGCCGGAGTGGGCGGGCTGGGAGGCGTTGTCGGTGATCACACCGGAGGAGGCGGTCCACGGGGCGGTGCCGCTCTCGAAGCCGCCGTTGCCGATCAGCTGGGCGGCGGTGCAGCCGGCCGCGGGCGGCGGGGTGGTGCTGCCGCCGGTGGTGCCGCCGAGCAGGGCGGTGGTCAGGGCGTCGGCGACCGGGCTGCCCCAGCCGGTGACCTGGTCGTAGCCGGTGCCGGCCGCGTAGTCCTGGTTGGCGCCGGTGGTCACGTCGTGGAAGGTGCTGCCGTAGCTGCTGCTGTTGGCGACCGCGTACAGCTTGGGGCCGGCCTCGCCGAGGGCGGGCTGCCCGGCGGCCTTGGCCTTCTGGTTGAACTGGGCCGCGTAGCCGGACCACAGCGGGGCGGCCGCGCTGGTGCCGCCGATGACCTGCCAGGCGCCGCTGGTGTAGACCGCGAAGCCGCTCTGCGGGTCGGCGTTGGAGGAGACGTCCGGGACGGTGCGCATGGAGCCGTTGATCCCGGTGCCGGTCTGCCAGCTCGGCTTGGCGAACACGGTGGAGACGCCGCCGCCGGCGGTGCTCCAGGCGCTCTCCGAGGAGTAGCCGTTGCCGCCGGTGACCTGGAGGTTGGTGCCGCCGACACCGGTCTGGTGCGGGCTGGAGGCCGGGAAGTCGACCGCGGTGACGTTCGCGCCGCTGGTGGAGCGGGTGCAGTCCTTCGAGCCGTCGTCGCCGGAGGCGGAGAAGATCGAGATGCCCTGGGCGGCGGCCTGCTTGAAGGCGTTGTCGACGGCCGTCATCGAGGAGGCGGTGGTGTCCGGCTCGCAGGAGCCCCAGGAGATCGAGATGACCGTGGCCTTGTTGTCGGCCACGATCTTGTTGGCCATGTCGATCTCGCCCTGGTCGTTGTTGGGGGCCTCGTAGACCAGCTGGGTGGCCTTGGGGGCCGCGCCGCGGACGATCTCGCTGTCCAGCTCGACCTCGCCGATGCCCTGGCCGGGCGCGGAGTCGTAGTTGGCGCCGTCCACCGACACGGTGCTGACGGCCGGGCCGGTCAGGCCGTACTGGGCGTCGTAGCCGGTGAGGTCGGAGGACTTGTAGCCGTCGAACTCCCAGAGCGCGACGGTGGTGCCGGTGCCGGCGGCGCCGGTCTTGTCCAGGTTGTAGGCGCCCTGGTACTGGGCCGGGGTCATGCCGCGCGGGGTGGCGGTGGCGGCGTTCGGGGTGACCGAGTGCGGCGCGGCCAGGTGGTTCCTGCGCACCGCGTGGTCGTCCAGGCCGCTGATGCCCTGGACCACGGTGGCCAGGTCGGCGGGGATCGAGGCGGCGTCGTCGTTGGCGAAGAAGGCGCGCTGCTGCTGCGGGTCCAGGTAGGAGCTCTCGTGGGTGCCGAAGGCCTGGGACACCTGTGCGGTGGTGCCGTGGGCGTTGACCACCTGGCGGTTGGCGCTGACGCCGCTGACCGTCAGGCCCTGGGCGGCGAGGTACGCCTTGACCTGCTGGACGTCCTGCTCGGTCGGGCCGAACCGGGCGGTGAACTGCTCGGGCGTCAGGTACTGCCCGTACTCGGGGGTGCCGGGGGTGGCGACCGCGCCGAGGAAGCGGTCCAGCGAGGCGGCGTCACGCAGCTTCAGGCTGACGGACACCGAGATCTGCTGCTCGGCCGGGACGTCGCCCTTCTTCTCCGAGTGGGCGACCGCGGGGTTCACGGTGTTCGGGAGGGCGACGCGCGGGGCGGCGTGGGGGGTGCTGGCGGCCTGCGCGGTGGAGACGCCGAGCGAGACGGCGGTCAGCGGCAGGACGGCTATCGCCGCGGCGATGGCGAGGGAACGGTGGCGCACGGATCCTCCTCCGGCCGACTGTGGGGAGTCGGCAAGGGGCAAGGCGTTCCGAGGGGTTCAGGAACGCTGGCTAGAACATGTCAGAGCGGATCGGTGCAGTGGATCATGGTCCGGCAATCGGTTGCTAAAAAACAGTCAACTGTGGAGGCGCGGAAAGCCGGGGATTCCATACAGTGAATGGCCGGAATTCCGGGGACGGTCCATACCAATTCCCCGTGCCGGGACCGGACGTAGAATCGGGCCGAGCCGAGGGAGAGCGATGACTGACCTGATGCCGGATCCGAGGGACCACCGACCGCTGATCGGCGAGCCCCTCGCGCTCGACCTGCTCAACACCCGCTGGTCCGGAACGCCCGTCAACGACGCGCTCACCGACGTGGAGCAGTACGGGATCTGGCTCTCCTCCAACGGGCTGACCGGGCGCTGCGCGGCCGACGACGCCGGGCTGACGGCCATCCGGCAGACCCGCGAGGCGATCCTGCTGGCGGCCCAGGACGTGCGCGGGCAGGGCGAGTTGGGCGCGGAGGCACGGGACGGGCTGGACGCGGTGCTGGCCCACGGGCGGATCCGGCGGACGGCCGGGCCGGCCGGGGCCGAGGAGCGGGTCGAGACCGACCGGCCGGAGTGGCTGGCGCCCTGGCTGGCGGCGGACGACTTCCTCGGGCTGCTCGCCCAGGGCGTTCACCGGGTGAAGCAGTGCGCACACGAGGCATGCATTCTGCATTTCTTCGACACTTCGCAGAACGGGCGCCGGCGGTGGTGCCGGATGGCCGTCTGCGGGAACCGGGCGAAGGCGGCGCGGCACTATGTGAAGGCCCGGGGTTAACCGACGACCGAATGCATGGTCGGCGGGTGCGGCGTCCGTGCCGCACCCGCCGACCATGCGTGTCAGGCCTCCGCGGGGGTGCCCAGCCAGGTGGTGAGGGCTTCGCGGAGTTCGGCCTGGCCGGGGTCGACGGCGGCCCAGGCGGTGTAGCCGTCGGGGCGGATCAGCAGGACGGTGTCGGCCAGCTTGCCGTGCGGGTCGGCGGGGGCGGCGGAGACCAGGCGGTCGGCCCAGGGGGCGGTGGCGGCCAGTTCGTCGTTGCTGACCAGGACGAACTTTCCGGCGCGCAGCGCCTCGTAGAGCCGTTCGGGGGCGGCCGGGTCGCCCTCGGCGGGCTTGCTGAGGGCGGTCAGCCGGAGGTCCGGGACGCGCTTGCCGACCTGCGGGTGGGCGCCCTTGGGGGCCGGGTAGGAGATCTCGATGCCGGAGACCATGCGGGCGCCGCGCTCGGTCAGCAGGTCGAGGTGGCCGCCGATGGCGGTGAGCGCGCCGCGCAGGGCGCGGGTGGGGGCGGACTCGGCGAGGGCGAGCCGGATCAGCGTGCCGGAGGTGCGCAGCACCGTCTTGCCGACCGGGTGCCGCTCGGTCTGGTAGGTGTCCAGCAGCGCGTCGGTGGCCCGGCCCCGGAGGGCGGCGGCGAGCTTCCAGGAGAGGTTGGCGGCGTCCTGGAGGCCGGTGTTCATGCCCTGGCCGCCGGCCGGGGAGTGGCAGTGGGCGGCGTCGCCGGCCAGGAAGACCCGCCCGGAGCGGTAGTTGGGGGCCTGGCGCTCGTCGCTGTGGAAGGTGGAGCTCCAGCGGACGTCGTGCAGTCCGTAGTCCTCGCCCTGGGTGGCCTGGACGACCGCGGTGAGCTGCTCGGGGGTGGGGGTGGCGCCGTCGGCCTGCGGCTCGTTGCGGTCCCAGGCGATGACCCGGTACCAGCCGTCGCCGAACGGGGCGACGAAGGAGAAGCCGGCCTTGTTGGCGCCCACGGCGATCGCGTCGGCGGGTTCGCGCTCCAGCCGGACGTCGGCGAGCATCACGGAGTCGACCACGGACTCGCCGGGGAAGTCGATGCCGAGCAGCTCGCGGACGGCGGAGCGGACGCCGTCGGTGCCGACCGCGTAGCGCGCCCGGTGGCTCCCGCCGTCGCCGGTCTCCAGGGTGACGCCCTCGGCGTCCTGGCGCAGTCCGGTGACCTCGGCGCCGCGCAGGATCACCGCCCCGGCCCGCTCGGCGCGTTCCTGGAGCACCCGCTCGACGTTGTACTGCGGGGTGATCAGGACGAACGGGAACCGGCTGGGCAGCGTGCTCAGGTCGATGGCGACCCGGTTGAACATCGTCAGTCCGCTGAGCGGGCGGCCGGTGGCGATGAGTTCCTCGGCGAGGCCCCGGGCGTCCAGCAGCTCCAGGCTGCGGGCGTGCACGGCGAAGGCCCTGGTGAGGTTGGACTCCGTGCCGCGCTTCTCCAGGACGGTGACGCCGACCCCGGCGGCGGCGAGGTCGCCGGCCAGCAGCAGTCCGGTCGGTCCGGCCCCGACGATGATGACGTCGGTTTCGGTCGTCGGCTTCACGGCCATGTATCAGCTCCCGTTGTTCGGAGGGCGGTTGGACGCCGTTTCCGGCGCTCTCCCAGCCTCCATCATCCCGGGCGCGGGTGGAGCTGTGAACCGCCGGTCCCCCGGTGGCCGATGGCCGACCGGGGGACCGTGCGGTGGTGCGGCTCAGCTGTGGCGGCGGATCTCCACCGTGCGGAACCGGTTGGCGACGAAGGCGCCGTCGCAGTAGGCGGAGTTGGCGGCCGGGTTGGCGCCGGTGCCGTGGAGGTCGGAGAAGGCGGCGGTCTGGTTGGGGTAGACGCCGCCGGTGAGGTTGAGCGAGAGCGAGACGCCGGAGTCCAGCGCGGCCTCGACCAGCAGGGCCTCCACCTCGGGCGAGGTGGTGTAGCCGGAGGCCGTCATGGCGCCCTTCTCGCGGACCGTGGTGCGCAGCAACTCCACGGCGGCGGGGGTGGATTCGACGGCGACCGCGAAGGAGACCGGGCCGAAGCACTCGGTGCGGAAGACCGAGCGGTCGTCCGGCTTGTCGGCGTCCAGCTTGACCAGCGCCGGGGTGCGGACGGTCGCGCCGGGGAAGTCGGGCGAGACCACCGCGCGCGGGGCGAGGGCGACTTCGCCGTACTCGCCGCCGGCCGCGGCGGCCGAGCGCTGCAGCACGCCCGGGTTGACCACGGCGCCCAGGATGGCGGCGGCGCGGGCGTCGTCGGAGAGCAGGCCCTCGATGGCGGCGGCGAGGTCGGTGACCACCTGGTCGTAGGACTTGTCGCCCTGGTCGGTGCCGATGCCGCCGCGCGGGATCAGCACGTTCTGCGGGGTGGTGCACATCTGGCCGCTGTAGAGCGAGAGCGCGAAGGCCAGGTTGCCCAGCATGCCCTTGTAGTCGTCGGTGGAGTCGATGACGACCGCGTTCACGCCGGCCTTCTCGGTGTAGACCTGGGCCTGCTTGGCGTGCTCCTCCAGCCAGTCGCCGAAGGAGGTGGAGCCGGTGTAGTCGATCATCTTGATCTCGGGGCGGACCGCGAGGGCCGCGGCGACGGTGCCGCCCTCGTGCTCGGCGGCCAGGCAGACCAGGTCGGCGTCGAAGCCGGCCTCGGCGAGCACCTCGCGGGCGACGGCGACGGTCAGGGCGAGCGGCAGCACGGCCCGCGGGTGCGGCTTGACCAGCACCGGGTTGCCGGTGGCCAGCGAGGCGAACAGGCCGGGGTAGCCGTTCCAGGTGGGGAAGGTGTTGCAGCCGATCAGCAGGGCGAGGCCGCGCGGGACGACGGTGAACTCCTTGGTCATCACCAGCGGCTCGCGCTTGCCCTGGGGCTTGGTCCAGCCGGCCTGCCGCGGCAGCCGGGTCTGCTCGGCGTACGCGTAGGCGACGGCCTCCAGGCCGCGGTCCTGGGCGTGCGGGCCGCCGGCCTGGAAGGCCATCCCGTAGGCCTGGCCGGTGGTGTGCATGACGGCCTGGGCGAACTCGTGGGAGCGGGCGTTGATCCGGTGCAGGATCTCCAGGCAGACGGCGGCGCGCTCCAGCGGGGAGGCGGCGGCCCAGCCGGGCCGGGCGGCGCTCAGCGCGGCGATCAGCGCGTCCGGGTCGGCGTGCGGGTAGGTGATGCCCAGCTCGATGCCGTACGGGGAGGCCTCGCCGCCGACCTGGTCGCCGTCGCCGGGGTGGCCGGCGAGGACGAAGGGCTTGCCGAGGAGGGCGTCGAAGGCGGCCTTGCCGTCGGCCGGGCCGGTCTCGCCGTAGGCCTTCGGGAACTCGGGGTAGGCGGACCAGTAGTCGCGCTTCGCGGCGGCGGCGAGCGCGGCGTCCAGGGTGGCCTGGTGGCGCTCGACCAGCTCGCCGACGAGGGGGTGGGTGACCGCTGCGGGCATCTGTGCGCTCCTCAGAGGGGAGGACGGGACACGTCACAGAGTAACCGAACGATCGGTCGGCTCAAGAGGGTGTGGGGGACGGATTCCGGCGGATACGGCGAGGGGGCGCGTCCCGGTCGGACGCGCCCCCTGCTCGATGTCGTCGGCCCGGATCGGCCCGGGTCGGCCGGTCTACGGCACGCCCAGCTCGAAGATCACGTACCCGGCGTACCAGCCCGAGGCGACCGCGCCCGTCCCCAGGACCGTCGCCAGCACCGGCCAGCTGAGCTTGCGCATCCCCACCGCCAGCGCGATGAACAGCGGGAACGCCGGCAGCAGGTAGCGCGAGACGTTGCCGAAGATGCCCAGGCTGCCGAGCACCGAGACGATCGTGGCCAGGGTGTAGGCGGTCAGCACCAGCGGCGGGCGCAGCCGGACCAGCAGCACGATCAGCACCGGCAGGCTGAACACGATCAGGGTCGCCAGCAGGTCCGGCACCGGGAACGCGAAGGGGTAGTCGTTGCGGCCCAGCAGCACCCCGCGGATCGCCTGCCAGGTGCCCTGGCCGCCGTCGAAGTAGTGCAGCCAGGCATCGTGCTGGATCCGGAAGTAGCCGCCCCACTCGCCGGTCTTCCACCCCACCCAGGCCACGTAGCCGAGCAGGCCCAGCGGGGCCAGCAGCATCCCGGCCAGCGGGCGCAGCACCCCGCTCTCCCGCCGGTACAGCTCGACCAGCGCGGCCAGGCCGACGGCGCCGATCAGCGCCGCCGAGGTCGGCCGGTTGAGCCCGGCGACCAGGGTGATCGCCCCGGCCGCGACCCACTGCTTGGTCATCGTGAAGTAGCAGGCCCAGGCGGCCAGCGCGACGAACAGCGAGTCCGAGTAGACCGCCCACTCGGCGCCCGAGCCGGGGGCGATCGCCCAGATCCCGGCCGCGATCACGCCCGCCCGGGGGCCGGACAGCTTGTCCACCACGGCGTAGATCCCGGCCGCGGCGAACAGCGAGGCCAGCACCGAGACCAGCATCCCGGCGCCGTACAGGCCGAGGCCGGTGACGTCCGAGGTCAGCCGCATCAGGCCGGGGTAGAGCGGGAAGAAGGCGGCCGAGTTCTGCTCGATGGTGAAGCCCGGCTGGCCGCCCGGGATCGGGATCAGCGCCGGGTGGTAGCCGAACTGGGCGACCTGCTGGTACCACCAGCCGTCCCAGCTGGCCAGCACGTCCCAGGGGTTGGTGCCGCCGCCGAACCGGGCCGGCTTCTTGGCGTAGTCGCCGCCGAAGGAGAGCAGCTTCATGAAGACGGTGAAGCCGATCAGCTTGAGCACCGCGTAGCACCACACGGCCGGTCCGTAGCGCACCACCAGTGCCTGGGTGCGCTCCTGCCAGGCGCGGGGGCCGCCCGCCGGCTCCTCGGAGCGCTGCTCGGGCACGTCCTCGGGCAGGTCGGAGGAGACTGCCGGTATTGCGTTCATCAGCTGCGGACCCCAGCCTGCTGGACGTGGACGATCGTCCGGAGATTCTAGGCGGTTCGCCCCGCGGCTGGTGTGGACCAGCCGGTTCCCCCTCCGGCTGCTGTGGACCGGCCGGACCCGATCGCGTACCCCGCCGGGCGGCCGGGGATACTCGGAGGATGGCCGATCACACCACGCGCACCGCCTACACCGTCGAGTCACTGCTCGCGGTGACCGTCGACGTGTTCAACGAGCGCGGATACGACGGCACGTCGATGGAGGACCTCTCCCGGGCCGCCGGGATCTCCAAGTCCTCGATCTACCACCACGTCCGCGGCAAGGAGGAGTTGCTGCGGCTGGCCGTCGGGCGGGCGCTGGACGGGCTGTTCGCGATCCTGGCCGAGCCGGAGGCGGTGACGGGCCCGGCGGTGGAGCGGCTGGAGCACGTGGTGCGGCGCACCGCGGAGGTGCTGCTGGCGGAGCTGCCGTACGTGACGCTGCTGCTGCGGGTGCGCGGCAACACGGCCACCGAGCTGTGGGCGCTGGAGCGGCGGCGGGACTTCGACCACCAGGTGGCGGAGCTGGTGCGGGCGGCCGTCGCGGACGGCTCGCTGCGCGGGGACGTGGAGCCGCGGCTGGCCACCCGGCTGCTGTTCGGGATGATCAACTCGATCGTGGAGTGGTACCGGCCGGGGCTGAAGGCGGCCGACGGGGTCGCGGACGCCGTGGTGCACCTGGCCTTCGACGGGCTTCGGGCGCGCTGATCAACACGGCCGCGCCCTGAGCCCGCGCCTGATGAGGGCGTCTAATCGGGCGGTACCTGGTCGGTCTCTTCGAACACCAGCATGGTTTGTGTACCGAGCACCTGCGGGATGGACTGGATCCGGTTGAGGACCAAGTCCCGCAGGGCGTGGTTGTCGGCGGTGTGCACCAGCAGCAGGACGTCGAAGTCCCCGCCGACCAGGGCGATGTGGGCGACCCCGGGCAGGGACAGCAGCTGCTCGCGCACGGTGCGCCAGGAGTTCTGGACGATCTTCAGGGTGATGTACGCGGACGCGCCCTGACCTGCCCGTTCGTGGTCCACCCGGGCGGTGAAGCCGCGAATGATGCCGTCCTCGACCATCCTGGAGATCCGGGCGTACGCATTGGCCCGGGACACGTGCACCCGCTCGGCCACCGAGCGGATCGAGGCTCGACCGTCCTGCTGCAGCAGCCGCAGGATCGCCCGGTCGACCCGGTCGAGTCTGGACATCTGTTCAGCCGACATGACCCCCCACCCTCGCCGATTGGACACACTGCCACCAGTCGACCGCCGCTCGGGCCGAATGTCCACCACCTTGTCACGCTTCTGGTCAAGATGAACAGACGACCGAACAATCGGTAGGGAGCCCCCGCCACCCCAGGAGGTGCCCCGAGATGACCGTTCTCGACCACAGACACCACACGGGCGTGCCGGGCTGGATGCCCGGGGCGACCGCCCCGCGCACCGATCCGGCCCCCCTCCTCCCGGACGTCTCCCCCGTCCGGGTGCTCGGCACCCCCGCGCTGGAGAAGCACGACCCGGCGCTGCTGCGCGAGCTCTACCGGCGACTCGTCGTCGGCCGGCGCTACAACCAGCAGGCCACCACCCTGACCAAGCAGGGCCGCCTCGCCGTCTACCCGGCCTCCACCGGGCAGGAGGCCTGCCAGGTCGCCGCCGCGCTGGTGCTCGGCGAGCGCGACTGGCTGTTCCCCAGCTACCGCGACACCCTCGCCGTGGTCTCCCGCGGGGTCGACCCGCTGGAGGCGCTGACCCTGCTGCGCGGCAACGCCCACACCGGCTACGACCCCCGCGCCAGCCGGACCGCCCCGCTCTGCACCCCGCTCGGCACCCAGGCCCCGCACGCCGTCGGACTGGCGCACGCCGCCCGGCTGCGCGGCGAACCGGTGGTCGCGATGGCCATGCTCGGCGACGGCGGCACCAGCGAGGGCGACTTCCACGAGGCGCTGAACTTCGCCGCCGTGCTGCGGGCGCCGGTCGTCTTCCTGGTGCAGAACAACGGCTACGCGATCTCCGTCCCGCTCAGCGCCCAGTCCGCCGCACCGACCCTGGCCCACAAGGCGGTCGGCTACGGCATGCCGGGCCGACTGGTCGACGGCAACGACGCGCCCGCCCTGCACTCGGTGCTCACCGAGGCGGTCGAGCGCGCCCGGGCCGGTGACGGCCCGACCCTGGTCGAGGCCCTCACCTACCGGATCGAGGCCCACACCAACGCCGACGACGCCACCCGCTACCGCACCGAGCCCGAGGTGGACGCCTGGCGGGAGCACGACCCGATCCTGCTGATGGACCGCGCACTGCGCGAACTCGACCTGCTGGACGACGAGTTGGTCCAGAGCGCGGCCGACGAGGCGGAGGCGCTGGCGGCCCGGATGCGGGCCGAGTTCCACGCCGACCCGGAGCTCGACCCGATGGCGCTGTTCGCCCACGTCTACGCCGAGCCCACCCCGCAACTGCGGGAGCAGGCCGCCCAGTTGTCCGCCGAGCTGGCCGCCGAAGCCGAGGTGCAGCACTGATGTCCACCGCTGTTTCCGCCCGTACCGCGTCGATGGCGCAGGCGCTCAACTCCGCGCTGCGGGACGCCCTGCGCGAGGACCCCACCGTCCACGTGCTCGGCGAGGACGTCGGCGCGCTCGGCGGGGTCTTCCGGATCACCGACGGGCTCACCGCCGAGTTCGGCCCCGACCGCTGCCTGGACACCCCGCTGGCCGAGGCCGGCATCCTCGGCACCGCGATCGGCATGGCGATGTACGGGCTGCGCCCGGTGGTCGAGATGCAGTTCGACGCCTTCGCCTACCCGGCGCTGGAGCAGCTGTTCTCGCACGTCGCCAAGATGCGCAACCGCACCTCGGGCAAGCTCCCGCTGCCGATCACCGTGCGCATCCCGTACGGCGGCGGCATCGGCGGCGTCGAGCACCACAGCGACGCCTCCGAGGCGTACTACACCAGCACCCCCGGCCTGCACGTGGTCACCCCCGGGACGGTCGCCGACGCCTACGGGCTGCTGCGCGCCTCGATCGCCTCCGACGACCCGGTGGTCTTCCTGGAGCCCAAGCGGCTCTACTGGGGCAAGGCCGAGTTCGACCCGACCGCGCCGGTCGAGCCGATCGGCCGGGCCGTGCTGCGGCGCCCCGGCACCTCCGCCGTGCTGATCACCTACGGCCCCTCGCTGCCGGTCTGCCTGGAGGCGGCCGAGGCGGCGCGGGCCGAGGGCTGGGACCTCGCGGTGCTCGACCTGCGCACCCTGGTGCCCTTCGACGACGAGACGGTCACCCGGGTGGTGCGCTCGATCGGCCGGGCCGTGGTGGTGCACGAGGCCAGCGGCTTCGGCGGCACCGGCGCGGAGATCGCCGCCCGGGTCACCGAGCGCTGCTTCCACCACCTGGCCGCGCCCGTGCTGCGGGTCACCGGCTTCGACATCCCGTACCCGCCGCCGATGCTGGAGCACCACCACCTGCCCGGGGTGGACCGGATCCTGGACGCGGTCGCCCGGCTGCAGTGGGAGGACTGAGGATGATGCCCGTCGTACGGGAGTTCCGGCTGCCCGACCTCGGTGAGGGACTCACCGGGGCGGAGGTGGTGCGCTGGATGGTCGAGGTCGGCGAGGTGATCGCGGTCGACCAGCCGGTGGTGGAGGTGGAGACGGCCAAGGCCGTGGTGGAGGTGCCCTGCCCGTACGGCGGGGTGGTCACCGCGCGGTACGGCGCGGAGGGCGAGGAGATCGCCGTGGGCGCGCCGCTGGTGACGGTCGCGGTGGCCTCGGCGGGGGGTGTGGGCGACGAGGTGTCGGCTGCTCCTGCCGCCGTTGCCGAGGTCGAGCGGCCGTTGGTCGGGTACGGGGTGCTCGAGAGCAAGGGCGGGCGGCGGCGCCGGGTCGGTGCGGCCGCTCCGGTTGCTCCGGTCGTTCCCGCAGTTCCCGTCGCTCCCGTCGCTCCGGTTGCCGTCGCTGCGGCTCCGGCGGCGCCCGCGGCTCCGGTCGTGCTGCCGGTGATCTCGCCGCTGGTGCGGCGGTTGGCCCGGGAGCAGGGGGTCGACCTGACCGCGCTCGCCGGGAGCGGGCCGGACGGGCTGATCATGCGGGCGGACGTCGAACGGGCGGTCGCGGCGAAGGTGGCTGCTCCGGTCGTCGTTGCGGTGGCGGCCCCGGCCGGGCCGGACGAGGTCGTCCCGCTGCGCGGGCTGCGCAAGGCGGTGGCCGAGAAGCTCAGCCGCAGCCACCGGGAGATCCCGGCCGCGACCTGTTGGGTCGATGTGGACGCCACCGAACTGATGGCGTTGAGGCGGCAGTTGAATGCCACCCCGGGCCCGAAGGTGAGCGTGCTGGCGCTGCTGGCACGGATCTGCACGGTCGCGCTGGCGCGCTTCCCCGAGCTCAACTCCAGTGTGACCGAGGACGGTTCGGGCATCGTCCGGCACTCTGCGGTGCACCTGGGCTTCGCCGCGCAGGGCGAACGCGGGCTGGTCGTCCCGGTGGTCCGGGACGCGCACGCCCGCAGCACCGAGCAACTCGGCGAGGAGTTGGGCCGGTTGACCGAGTCGGCGCGGGCCGGTTCGCTGACCCCGGCCGAACTGACCGGTGGCACCTTCACGTTGAACAACTACGGGGTGTTCGGCGTGGACGGCTCGACCCCGATCCTCAACCACCCCGAGGCGGCGATGCTCGGGGTCGGCCGGATCGTGGCCAAACCCTGGGTCCACGGCGGGGAGTTGGCGGTGCGGGAGGTGACCCAGCTGTCGTTCACCTTCGACCACCGGGTCTGCGACGGCGGGACGGCGGGCGGGTTCCTGCGGTTCGTGGCGGACTGCGTCGAGCAGCCGGGGATGCTGCTGCGGCAGCTGTGAGCGGGCCGGAGCGGGCCGGGGTGGGACCGCTCCGAGCAGGGTGGAGTCGCCCTGGGTGTGCTGTTCGGCACTCAGGGCGACCGCCGATCGAGCGAGAGTAGCGCGTTCCCCGGCCGGGTGTCCGGGCTTCCCGCGATTTGTCGGATGAGCAGTTCGGGCGTGCCACGCTGCCTAGGCGTCAGCAGAGACAAGCCAGGTGGTGGCGCAGGCCGGCCGGAGGCGAAACGATTCTCTTGGGTACTCGAAACGTAGCGGTGAAGTCCCGCAGAACACTCCTGATCCGCACCGGGCACGGCTCGGCGGGGGCCGCCTCCGTCCCGGGCCTGCCGCAGTCGCCGCCCGAACCCGTGGCGGTGGCGGTGGCGACGGAGGAGGCCCGGGCCGTCCGGCCGCCGATGCCGCTGGACCCGCCCGACCTCCCGCCGATGCCGCCGGTGCACCCGGTGATCCCGCCGCCGCCCGTCGAGCCGCCGGCCGTCCCCGCGCCCAGCTACCCGCAGGCGCCCTCGACCACCGGCACCTCGCCCGCCTTCCAGCCCCTGTTCACCGATGCGCCCGGGCTCAACTGGGCAGGGCCGGGCGACAGTTGGAGCGACGCCTGGGCGGCGCAGCCGACCGCCCAGTACACCCCGCCCGGGCCGTCCGCACCGCCCGCCATCATGTCCAGCGCCGTCGTGCCGAGTGCTGTCGTGCCGAGCGCCGACGGCACCGAACTCCCGCTCACCGCACGGGACATCGAGCTGATCCGGGACAGCCTCGCGCTCGTCGAACCGGTCGCCGACCGGGCCACCGCGCACTTCTACGCCCTGCTCTTCCTGCACCACCCCGAGGTCCGCTCGCTCTTCCCCGCCGCCATGGACGTCCAGCGCGACCGGCTGTTCCGAGCCCTGCTGGCCGCCGCCCGCGGCGCCGAGGACCCGGCCGCGCTGCGCACCCGGCTGAGCGCGCTCGGCCGCGGCCACCGCCGTTACGGCACCCTGACCGGCCACTACGCCCCGGTCGGCGAGTGCCTGGTGCAGGCGCTGGCCCGGTACGCGGGCAGCCGGTGGGACGCGGAGACCGAACTGGCCTGGCGGCGCGCCTACCGGCTGATCTCCACCATCATGATCGAGGCCGCCGAGGAGGCCGCCCGCACCTCCCCGCCCTGGTGGCAGGGCGAGGTGGTCCGGCACGAGCAGCGCACCCGGGACGTCGCGGTGCTCACCGTCCGCCCCGACCAGGCGTACCCGTTCCGGGCCGGCCAGTACTGCAGCCTGGAGACGCCCTGGTGGCCGCGGGTCTGGCGGCACTACTCCTTCGCCTCCGCGCCCCGGCCGGACGGGCTGCTGACCTTCCACGTCAAGGCCGTCCAGGCGGGCTGGGTGAGCAACGCGCTGGTGCACCGGGCCGCCCCCGGGGACGTACTGCGACTGGGCCCGGCGACCGGCGCGATGACCCTCGACCACGCCTCCGGCGCCGACCTGCTCTGCCTCGGCGGCGGCACCGGCATCGCGCCGATCCGCGCCCTGGTCGAGGAGGCTGCCGAGTACGGCGCCTCCGGCCGCAGCGTCGAGGTGTTCTACGGGGCCCGCAGCGCCGCCGAGTTGTACGAGCTGGACGGGCTGCGCGAGCTGGCCGGGCGGCTGCCCCGGCTGACCGTACGGCCGGTGCTGTCCGGCACCGGCCCGGCCGAGGGCGTGCTGACCGGCGAACTGCCCGAGGTGGTGGGCCGGTTCGGCCCGTGGGACGGTCGGGAGGCGGTGCTCAGCGGCCCGCCCGCGATGATCCGGCGCGGGGTCGGGGTGCTGCTGCGGGCGGGCCTGCCGGCCGAGCGGATCCGGCACGACCTGGTCGGCGAACTGGCGGCGGGATAGCGCGCGGAGGACAGGGGGTTGGGCCGGGGTCGGACCGGGCCCGGGCCGGGGCCCGGCCGGTCAGCCGAGGTCGGGCGCGAGGAGCGCGCGGATGCCCTCGATGTTGGCGGCGAGGTACGCCCGGAGCCGGGGCGGGACGACGTTCACCGAGGTCACGCCCTCGCGGGTGAAGGGCAGCCGGACCACCTCGTACTCGCCGTTCGGGTCCGTCACCTCGGGCCCGTGCCGCCGGCTGAGGTCCATCGAGGCCAGTCGGCAGACGAAGAAGTGCTGGACCTTGACCCCGTGGGGGTGCAGCAGGGTGCCGTCGTCGTGGTGCGTGTGGCTGATGGTGTCGACGAAGGCGGGCACCACGTCCACGACCTTGCCGCCCAGCTCCTCGTCCACCTCGCGGTGCAGCGCCTCGACCACCGTGCGGTCCTCGCGCTCGACCCCGCCGCCCGGGGTGATCCAGTACGGGTGCGGCGCCCCGGGCCGGACCCGCCGGATCAGCACGATCGAGGCCGGGCCGTGCGGGTCGTCCGGGTCCAGCTCCAGCAGGATCGCCCGCGCGGTCCGTTTGACCACCGGGCGCGGCGGCGGCGGGGTTCGGTTGTCGGGGCCCATGGCGACCTCCGGGGCTGGAGCGTTGTGCGGGAGTCTCCCCGTGGAGGGAAACGGTCGAAACCCTGGGAAAGGGTCGAAACGCCGCCCCTGTTCACCCGCCTGCGGCGTTCACCGGGGGAAAAGCACACCTTTGGAAAAGGGACACCTTGTCCACTTCATCCCCGAACAGGGACGATGAGGGCTGAACGTGGATGGCCTGCACGAAACCGTCGAAAGCATGAGGTACTGGCGCCATGCAGCACAGCACAGTCCAGGGGCACCTGGTGATGAACCTCGTGGTCTCGCCCGAGCTGTCCTTCAGCATCGTGGTGGACCTGGCGTACGAGGCCGGCGATCCGTACGCGGTGCGGTTCACCTTCCACCTGCCCGGTGACGCCCCGGTCCCCTGGGTCTTCGCGCGCGAGCTGCTGCTGGACGGCCTCAGCGCCCCGTCCGGCGAGGGCGACGTGCACATCCACCCGGTCGGCGGGGAGCTCTCGGAGGTCCGCATCGCGCTGCGCTGCCCCAACGGGGACGCGGTGCTGCACGCCCCGTCGGCGCCGCTGGTCGCCTTCCTGGCGCGGACCGACCGGCTGGTGGCGATGGGGCAGGAGCTCACCGGCAAGGAGCTCGAGGCCAAGCTCGCGGACATCCTCCGGGGGTGCGACGCGGGGTGAGCGCTCCCGGCCGGGCCGGTTCCGTCGTGCGGGCGGCGCCGGTTCCGGCCGGGCCGGTTCCGTCGTGCGGGCGGCGCCGGTTCCGGCCGGGCCGGTTCGGACGAAGGGGCCCGTACCCGGTGGACCACCCGGGCACGGGCCCCTTCCACGGCCGCGTGCGACACCGCGCACGACGGGTTCAGTCGTCGTCCAGGGCCAGGTGCAGGCCCCAGGAGACCAGGCTGATGATCAGTGAACCCACCAGCGCCGAGCCGAAGGTGGTCACGTGGAAGTCCAACTCCAGCCTGGTGGACGCCCACGAGGTGAGCATCAGCATCAGGGCGTTGATCACGAAGGTGATCAGTCCCAGCGTGAGGATGAACAACGGGAAGGAGAACAGCTTCACCACCGGCTTGATCAGCCAGTTGATGAGGCCGAACACCACGGCGACGCCGAGCACCGTCAGCGCCTTGTGCTGCCAGTCGGCCTTGCCCTCGGCGAGTTGGATGCCGCTGACGATCCAGGCGGCGACCCAGATGGCCGCCGCGTTGATCAGTGTTTTGATGACGAAACCCTTCATGCCGCCCAAGCCTGACAGGCGCCCCGCCGCGGGGGAAGCTCCCATCGGACGAGTTGGTGTTGAATGCCCCTGGTCCTGGAGGTGGACGGGGCGGAGCCGACGGGCGGGGGCCCGGCGGCCGCGGCGGTGGTGACGGACGAAGGAGGACGGCAGCGGTGAAGGTGTTCCGGCTGGACGAACTGGACGCCGAGCGGGCGGCCAACGACGGTGCGTACCTGCGGTTCCTGCGCGAACCGCGGATGTCCGCCGGGCTGTACGCGCTCGCCCCCGGCGACACCGACACCCAGACCGCGCACGACCAGGACGAGATCTACCAGGTGATCAGCGGCCGCGCCGAGTTGACGGTCGGCGCCGAGACCACGACCGTCGGGCGCGGCACCGTGGTGTACGTCCCGGCCGGCACCCCGCACCGGTTCCACCACATCACCGAGGAACTGCGGGTGCTGGTGGTGTTCTCCCCGCCGGAGGACTGAGGACCGGCCCCACGGTCGTTATGGTCGTTCGCATGACCCGTAGCCTCACCGACGAGCTCTGGGCGTCGATCGAGCCGATCTACGCCGAGATCCTCGCCCACCCCTTCATCGGCGGCCTCACCGACGGCACCCTGCCGCGCGAGGCCTTCCGCCACTTCGTCGTCCAGGACTCGCACTACCTGCGCGACTACGCCCGCGCCCTCGCCGTCTGCGCCGCCAAGGCCCCCGGCGAGGCGGACGTCCGGGCCTTCGCCGACGACGCGGTCGGCGCGCTGGCCGCCGAGCAGGGCATGCACGCCGAGTTCCTGACCGCCTTCGGCGGCACCGCCGCCGAGGCCGCCGCCGAACCGGTGCTGCCGACCACCCGCGCCTACACCAGCTACCTGCTGGCCACCGTCTACGGCGGCTCCTTCGCCGAGGCGCTCGGCGCGGTGCTGCCGTGCTACTGGATCTACGCCCGGGTCGGCGAGGCACTGCTCGCCCAGGGCTCCCCCGACCCGCTGTACGCCAAGTGGATCGCCACCTACGGCGACGAGGCCTTCCAGTCCGTGGTCCGCCGGGTGCTGGCGCTCACCGACCGGCTCGGCGAGGAGCTCTCGGCGGCCGAACGCCGCCGGGTGGTCGAGCACTTCGGGACCACCTCGCGCTACGAGTGGATGTTCTGGGACGCCGCCTGGCGCGGGGAGCGCTGGCCGGTCTGATCCGGCACCCCCCGCCGTTTCTCGGGGGTCCCCCCGGGGGGTCGGATCGGGGTGATCTAGGGGTTCTCTCCGGGCCGTTGGCCCTCGTTACGGCGCCCGCGCCACCGTACGATCGAAGCATCGAAAGCAAGCGGGATGCGGTTACCGGACGGCGGCCGACCCGAGGGGAGAAGAGGAACCGACATGGCTGAGCTCTGGAAGTCGCTGCCCTCCTGGGTGCGCAACATCGTCATCCCGGTGCTGGTCCTGGTGCTGGCCTGGAACATCATCGCCTTCGTGTTCGGCGTGGTCGGCGCCCTGCTGAGCATCGTGATCAAGCTGCTGGTGGTCGTCGGCATCGCCGCCGCCGTGGTGATCCTGGTCAAGAAGGCCGCCAAGGGCTGACCCCGCTCCGCGCGCCGCGCGGAGCACTCCCGGAGGCCCGGCACCCCGTCCGCGGGGGCCGGGCCTCGGCCTTTTCCCCGGTCGGTTCCCCGCCGGTTCCCCACCGGTTCCGTTCGGAGACCGTCTGGACCTGCGGCGATCGGCTCGCTACGGTGTTGGGCGTCATGTGCAGGCAACACCGCCTGCGACGCGGGAGCTCGGAGCACCGGGCTGAGAGGGCGCTGACCGGACCGTCGACGGACGGACCGACGGCTGCGTCGACCGCAGGAACCTGGACCGGGTAATGCCGGCGTAGGGAGTAGAGGTCAGATGACCACGTTCGACGCACAGCCGCAGTCTGCCCAGAGCGCCCCCAGCAGCGAGCGCACGGGCTACCCGACCCCGGCCTGGCGCAAGGCCTACCGCGACGGATCCCGCCCCGACCTGCGGGTCCCGTTCCGCGAGGTGCAGCTCACCAACGGCCGGACCGTCCCGCTGTACGACACCTCCGGCCCGTACACCGACCCGGCGTACGAGCCCGACGTGCGCCGCGGCCTGCCCGCCCTGCGCGACTCCTGGATCCGCCTGCGCGGCGACGTCGAGGAGTACGACGGCCGCGAGGCGCGCCCCGAGGACGACGGGATCAAGCACACCTCCCCGCGCGGCGGCAACCTGCGCAACCTGGACGCCGTCTTCCCCGGCCGCCCGCGCCGCCCGCTGCGCGGCCGCGGTGGCGCCGCCGTCACCCAACTCGCTTACGCCAAGCGGGGCGTGGTGACGCCGGAGATGGAGTTCGTGGCGCTGCGCGAAGGCCTGGAGCCGGAGTTCGTCCGGGACGAGGTGGCCCGCGGCCGCGCCGTCATCCCGGTCAACGTGAACCACCCCGAGGTGGAGCCGGCCATCATCGGCACCAACTTCCTGGTGAAGATCAACGCCAACATCGGCAACTCCGCCGTCACCTCCTCGATCGAGGAGGAGGTGGAGAAGATGACCTGGGCCACCCGCTGGGGCGCCGACACCGTCATGGACCTCTCCACCGGCCGCAACATCCACACCACCCGCGAGTGGATCCTGCGCAACTCCCCCGTGCCGATCGGCACCGTGCCGCTCTACCAGGCCCTGGAGAAGGTCGACGGCAAGGCCGAGGAGCTGAGCTGGGAGGTCTACCGGGACACCATCATCGAGCAGTGCGAGCAGGGCGTCGACTACATGACCGTCCACGCCGGCGTGCTGCTGCGGTACGTCCCGCTCACCGCGCGCCGCAAGACCGGCATCGTCTCGCGCGGCGGCTCGATCATGGCCGCCTGGTGCCTGGCGCACCACCAGGAGAACTTCCTCTACACCAACTTCGAGGAACTCTGCGACATCCTCGCCGCCTACGACGTCACCTTCTCGCTCGGTGACGGCCTGCGCCCCGGCTCCATCGCCGACGCCAACGACGAGGCCCAGTTCGCCGAACTGCAGACCCTCGGCGAGCTCGGCCGGATCGCCCGCGAGCGCGACGTCCAGGTGATGATCGAGGGCCCGGGCCACGTCCCGATGAACAAGATCAAGGAGAACATGGATCTCCAGAAGGAGATCTGCGACGAGGCGCCGTTCTACACCCTCGGCCCCCTCACCACCGACGTCGCCCCCGGCTACGACCACATCACCTCGGGCATCGGCGCCGCCATGATCGCCTGGTGGGGCACCGCGATGCTCTGCTACGTCACGCCCAAGGAGCACCTGGGCCTGCCCAACCGGGACGACGTCAAGACCGGCGTGATCACCTACAAGATCGCGGCCCACGCCGCCGACCTCGCCAAGGGCCACCCCGGCGCCCAGGCCTGGGACGACGCCCTCTCCGACGCCCGCTTCGAGTTCCGCTGGGAGGACCAGTTCAACCTGGCCCTCGACCCGGAGACCGCCCGCGAGTTCCACGACGAGACCCTCCCCGCCGAACCCGCCAAGACGGCCCACTTCTGCTCGATGTGCGGCCCGAAGTTCTGCTCGATGAAGATCAGCCAGAAGATCCGCGACGAGCACGGCGACGGCTCCACGGCCGTCTCCAGCGACTTCGACGCTGAGGCGCTGGCCGGCATGCAGGCCAAGTCCGAGGAGTTCGCCGCCCAGGGCAACCGGGTGTACCTCCCGCTGGCCGACTGACATCGCACCGACGCAGGCGCTGCTCCAGGGACGGTTCCTGGAGCAGCGCTTCGGGGTGGCGGGCTCCGGCCTCCGGGCTGGTGCCGGTCCGGCGGCAGGGCCGTTGCCGCGCGGAAATCCGCTCGGTGACGCGGGGCCGTGCCTGGGATGATCCGTGCCGTGAAGCCCTGGAATGCCTTGAGCCCGGCCGAGCAGACGCTGATGCGCTGTGGTCTGTGGCAGTCGTGTCTGGCCGGAACGGCCCAGCAGTACGGAATTGATCTCCGGTGGGCCGGGGCGAACGATGCTCCGCCGCTGCGCAGCTACACCCGGGACGAACAGCGCGCTCTGGTACCGCAGTTGGCTGCGGTTGCGCTGGACCTCGTCGAGCGCGGCCTGCTCACCGTCCGGACCCGGCAGGGGCTCGGTGCTGCCCCGACCGATCCCGTGGTGACCGGCCCGGCGCTCCGGGAGGTTCTCGCCGAGCCGGCCAACTGGCTCTGGAGCCCGAAGACGGCAGTGACGTTCGACCTGCACGCCACCGAGTCCGCACGCGAGTCGTGGCACGCGAGCGCGCTTCCGGCTCCGACCGGTGACGGTCTGCCCGCCTGGGACGAGCTCTCCCGCGAGCAACAGAGGGTGCTGATCTCTGCCGCCGAGTTCAGCGGCATGCTCACCGGGCCGTTCGGCATCTGGGAGGACCTGCCGACCGAGCTGACCGGCGTGGAGCTCTCCGAGTGGGTCGATCGCCAGCTCGCTCCCCTGCTCCCGTACGTGCGTGAGGGCTGGCTCGAGGTCCGCCACTTCCCCGTGGAGACGGGCGAGGCCTTCACGGTGATACCGCTCGAAGACCTCCGAACCGCCTTCGCGGACCGCTCCCTCCGCTGCGACGACGCCGAGGAGTGGGTGGGGCTCCGCTGTGTCTTCACGTACGAGGGCCTGGCTGTCTGGCGGAGTCCGGACGGGGGTGTGGCGGAATAGCGTGGGAGACAGCCGAGGACATTTCGTACACCGGCATCAGCGCCGACGTCGCCCTGGGTCGTGATGGGTCCCGCGTGGACCGGACGGGCGGCTCCTGATGATGCCGATTCCTCTCCCCAGCTCCGCCGCTCCAGGGCCGTGGACGGTGCCCGGTACTCCGCTGCTGCCGCGGCTGGAGCTCGAGCCGACGATGTCGCGGCAGGGCGTCTTCGACGGTGCCTGGTGGCCCCGCTCGGACCGGGTGCTGGCGGAACTGCCGGACCTGATCACCGCGCTCGGTGCCCACTTCGGGCGCATCGTCCGGGTCGGTCTGGACACCTCGGCGTGGAGCGGAGTGCCCCGGTCGGTCGCGGCGAACGGCCTGACGATCAAGATCAACTGGTTCACCGGCAGCGACGCGACGATCAGCGTCACCCGGGGCTTCCAGGACCACTTCCTGCTGCTGGTGGTGCCGCCCGGCACCGCCCCGGCGACGGCGGCTTCCGCGATGGCCGGCGCCTCGGCGACCGGGAACCACACCCCGGCCGCGGAGCTCCTGCTCGGCTGACGGCCGGCGAAGGATCTCCGCGAAGAATTTTCCCGGAGGGCGATGAGTTCTCGACGCGACTCCGGTCTACCCCTGTGCAAGCGACGATGTGATTGCTGAGGGGATACCGGGATGACCGAGATGACTGCGACGACCGAGATGACCGAGGGCCTGGGCGAGCTGACCCTCACCCGGGAGCTGCCGGGCACGCCGGCCGACGTGTTCCGGGCGTACGTCGAGCCGGAGCAGTTCGTCCGCTTCTGGGGCCCGGTGGGCACCCACGTGCCGCTGGACACGGTGACCATCGAGCCGGAGGTGGGCGGGCGCTACGACAGCACCATGGTCATCGAGGCCACCGGTGACCGGTACCCGCTGAAGGCGCGGATCACCGAGATCCGGCCCGACGAGTCCTTCACGATGGCGGTGGACGGCACCGCGATGCACTCCACGCTGACCTTCACCGACCTCGGTGACGGCCGGACCCGGGTGGTGCTGCACCAGCGCGACGTACCGGCGATGTTCCTCGGCCCGCAGGCCGAGGCGGGCCTCAACTCCAGCTTCGACCGCCTGGTCGAGCACCTCGCCGCCCGGGGCTGAGGCCGTCGTTCCGCGGGTGCCGTCCCGGTCCTCCCCCGAGGGTCCGGGGCGGCACCCTGCTCTGTCAGACGGCCGCGTCGGCGACGTCCTGGGGGTACCAGCGGAGTTCGACGGTGTTGCCGTCCGGGTCCTGGACGTAGAGGGAGGTGGCGGTGCCGCGGGCGCCGAAGCGGGGGCCGGGGCCGTCGAGGACGGTGAAGACGCCGGAGTCGACGACCTCCTGCCAGTCGAGGGGCTCGACGACGAGGCAGATGTGGTCGACGTTGGACTCGTGGCGGGGGCGGTGGAAGAGGTCGATGATCGTCGCGCCGTTGACCCGGACGGAGGGGAAGGAGACCTTGCCGGCCCGCCACTCGTCGACCCGGACGGGCTCCAGGCCGAGCAGGCCGGTGTAGAAGGCGAGCGACCGCTCGATGTCGGCGACGTTGAGGACCAGGTGGTCGAGGGCGACGACGCGCATGGTGATCGGCTCCTTGCTGGGGGTTCGCTTGGTGACGGGTTCCACGATCCTCCGGCCCGGGGTGATCATCAACGACTGATCGCCGTACGATCGTTGAGTCGGATTAAACGATGCATGGTGTGAAGGGGTGGGGCGGCATGCTGGAGCGGCTGGAGATCGAGGTCTTCCTCGCCCTCGCGGGGGAACTGCACTTCGGGCGGACCGCCGAGCTGTTGGGCCTGACCACCGGCCGGGTCAGCCAGGTGGTGCAGAAGCTGGAACGCCGGGTCGGCGCACCGCTGTTCGAGCGGACCAGCCGGTCGGTCCGGATCACCCCGGTCGGGCGGCAGCTGGCCGCGGACCTCGCCCCGGTGGTGGCCGCGATGGAGGAGGCGCTGCGCCGGGCGGTGGACGCCGGCCGCGGGGTGACCGGTGAGCTGCGGGTCGCGTTCCTCGGCGAGTGGACGGCGCCGGTGCTGCTCAGGGCGGTCGCGCTGTTCGGCGAGCGGCACCCGGACTGCCGGGTGGACGTGCGGGAGGTGCAGCTCTCCAACTCCCGCTCCAGCCTGGAGGACGGCTCGATCGACATCCTGGTCGCCTCCTACCCCTTCGACGGCATGGCGATCGGCCCCGTCCTGCTCACCGAGCAGCGCGCCCTGGCGGTGCCGGCCGGGCACCCGTTGGCCGCCGAGGCCTCGGTGTCGCTCGAAGTGCTGGGGGACCACCCGGTGGTGCAGTACCCGGCGGTGACCTCGGTCGGGTTCAAGCGCGACCGCACCCCCGACCGCACCCCGTCCGGCCGTCCCGTCCCCAAGGGCCCGTCCGGCGGGACGTTCTCCGAGATGCTCAGCCTGGTCGCCATGGGCCGCGGCGTCCTCCCGGTCGGCCTGCACTGCCGCCAGTACTACCCGCGCCCCGACCTCGCCTACGTCCCGATCCACGACGCCCCGCCGATCGAACGCGGCCCGGTCTGGCTGCCGGGCAACGGCACCGAGCGGGTCCGCGAGTTCGTCCGGGCGGCGGCCGAGGTGGCCGCCGGCGCCGGGCGGACGGGCGTGGCAACGGGCGGGTGAGGGTCAGGAGATCGCGCGGAGGCGGGCCGGGGACGGCTGGGTCAGCTGCCGGAGGTGGGCGGCGGTCGCGGGGTCGGCGGGGAGTTCCAGGGTCTCGCGGTGGAGGCGGTGGAACCGGAGTTCGGGTCCGGCGGGGTGCTGGAGGCGGAGCGGGCCGCGGCCGCCGAACGGGTGCTGAGGTGGCGCGCCGTGGGTCAGGGGAGCAGCAGGCCCCAGCCGACCGCCCAGGGCACGAAGACCGCCCCGGCCAGCAGGAGCGCGCCGAGCCGGGCACGGTCCGCGACGGGCAGGGCGGCCCGTCGGCGCACGGTGGTGACGGCGGCGGTGCCGACGGCCGCGACGGTGAGCAGGGCGAGCAACTGGACGGCCAGCCACACCACCGGGCGGCCGAACAGGACGGGGCCGGGGGACATGGCGGCGGTTGCGGCCAGGAAGAGCAGGTAGCCGAGCCCGCCCAGGACGGCGGCGGTGCCGGCCGCGGACGCCCAGCGGGCGGCTCGTGGCAGGGCGGCCGGGCGGGGGCGGCGGCGGATCCGGCGGACGGCGCCGGTCAGCGCGTATCCGAGGAAGCCCGCCAGGCAGACGGCGAGGGCGAGGGCCTGGAGTCCGCCGGACTCGTACCAGGCGAGTGGGGCGAGCGGACGGCTCACGCCGTCCTGGTGCGGCGCCGGGTCGACGGACACCGGCGGCAGGGCGGTGGCGAGCCGGTGGATCCAGGCGGCCTCGTAGTCGGCGTAGTCGGTGGGCAGTTGATCGATCCGGTCGTAGCCGCCGTCGTGGGTCAGGTGCAGGTTGTGCCGGACGCCGGGGATGGTCCGGAGGGTGTAGTGGGTGTTGCCGGCCCGGTCGAGGGCCTGGCGGATGATCGGGGCGCTCTCCTCGGGGGCCGCTTCGCGGTCGAGCGTGCCCCACTCGGCCAGGACGGGCTGGTGGACCCGTTCCCATACCGGCACCGGGTCGTAGTCGGCCTCGGCGAACAGCCCGGCGGCGGTGAGTTGGCGGACCGAGGTGTCCTGAAGGGCGGTCAGCAGCGAGCCGGAGATCCCCGCGTGGCGCAGGTAGCCGCCGTAGGCCCAGGCCTGCTGGCGGGCCGGTGGGAGCCCGGCCGCTCCGGCGGTGACCAGGTACGCGACGTCGGTGGAGCGGGTGGCGGCGAGCGAGACCACCCAGGCGCCCTCGGAGAGTCCCCAGAGACCCACCTGCGCCGGTTGGACCTCCGGCCGCGAGCGCAGGAGGCGGACGGCGGCGAGGGCGTCGTCGGCGAGCTGGCCGTAGTCCCGGTGGGTCGTCGAGTAGCCGTCGGTGCGCTTGTCGTAGATCAGCGTGGTGATGCCGCGCCGCGCGTACGCCTCCGCCGCTGCCCGCAGGCCGCTCGCCGGGCCGGGACCGGCCCCGGCGACCATGACCAGCCCGGGGGTGGGGGCGCCGGTCGCGGCGGGCGGCGTCAGGATCTGGCCGTGCAGGACGGTGCCGCCGGCGCCGGTGAACTCGACCCGGGTGGCCACGGGTTGGGCGTCGGCGGGTTGGGCGCCTGCGGTGCGGTCGGCCGCGCTCGCCCGGCCGGCTCCGGGGCACAGCGCGAGCAGGGCGGCCAGCAGTGCCGCGGTCAGCAGCGCCGTCGCGGCGGTACGTGGTGGTCTGGTCCGTGCGGTGCCCATGACTGGTCTCCCCCGGGTCGGTTCCTGGTGGGTTCCAGCTTGGCGGGGCGGGCGGTGCCGGGGGGATGGTGGCGGCCACCGGACCGGGGGTGGGGATTCCCCCCGGTCGGTCGAGTCGGGCCTGGTGCGGGCCCGGTGGGGTGGGGGACGGTGGTCAGCCGACCTCGTCCGGGCCGGTGAAGTCGGGCGGGGTGTAGCCGGGGCCGGTGAAGTCGGGCGGGGTGAAGGCGGCGGGGCGGGGGCTGCGGCCCGCGGGGTCGGTGATGCCGTCGGGGCCGGGGCTGGTGAAGGCCGGCGGGCTGTAGCCGGGGCCGGTGAAGTCCGGGCTGGTGAAGCCGGGGGCCGGGCGGCCGGCGACGGCGGGCAGCCGGCTGTGGAGGTAGGGCAGCAGGCCGTGTTCGCGCAGGGCGGTGCGCCACTCCGCGCGGGCGGCGGCGAGTTCGGCGGCCAGCTCGGGGTCGGTCCCGGCCGGGACGGCGGCGGCGCCGTCGCGTAAGGCGGTGAGCAGCAGGCCGATGACGCCGACGGCCATGGCGGCGACCCCGGCGGCCAGCGCCACCCAGCCGGCGGTGACCATCGAGCGGGCGAGGACGAGGCGGGAGTCGGTGGCGCGCATCAGGTAGCCGACGAGCAGCAGGACGAGTGCGGCGGCCCAGGCGAGGATCGGGGTGAGCACGGTGAGGACGGGGAACAGCCCGGCGCCGCCGTTGGCGGAGCGCAGCTGGCTGAGCAGGCCGGGGGCGTACGGTTCGACGTCGGCCGCCGGCGGGGGCGTGGCGCGCAGGTTCTCGCGCAGCGCGGTGTAGTGGGCGTACTCGGTGGCGGCGGCCGTGTTGACGGTGTCGGCGTCGCGCAGGGCGAGGACGCGGAGCTGGTCGGTGCTGAGCGCGCCGGGGGCGCGCAGGGCGGTGAGGACGGTGCGGTCGCGCAGGGCTTCGCCGAGGAGGCGCTCGTACTCCGGGCGGTCCTCGGCGAGCAGCGGCGGGGGGTTGGACATGGGGACCCCGTTCATGCGGAACCCCCGGCCCGGCGGCGAGGACGCGGGGCCGCATCGAGGACGCGGGACACCCTCAGGACGCCGGGGCGGGCGCGGAGGCGGGCCGCCGGACGGGCGGCCGGGTGTGGTGTGCCTCATGGTAGGGGCGGGTGTGCCCGGACTGACAGTAGGTTTCCGGAACTTCGCGCCCCGGGCCGCGCGCGTGCGGGGACGCGAGCGCCGGGAACAACTGTTCCATTGGTGCCGATGAGTGAGGGGACATCAGGGTTGCTCGGCAGGGCCGAGCTGATGGTCGGACCGTCAGATCGGCAGTCGCGCGACCAGCAGCCGGCCCTCCATGGTGACCCCGCCGTCCATCGCCACCGCCAGGTCGTCCGCGTACACGTAGGGCCCCGGGATGTGCGGCGGCTGCCCGTCGTCCGCGTGCACCGCGCCGGTGAGGTACGGGATCGGGCTGTGCCCGTGCACGATCCGGGCGCCGCCGAAGGTGTCGAGCAGCTCGTGGACGGCCGTCGGCCCGGCGTCGCCGCGGAAGGCGAAGCGCTTGGTGAAGCGGCGGAAGCAGTCCCACCACTCGTCCACGCTGCCGTCGGCGAGCAGGCTGTGCACCGCGTCGTTGACGTCGGGGATGGACTCGCCGTACTCCAGGTACGCGGTGGTGTCGGAGTGCAGCAGCAGGTGCCCGTCCTCCAGCCCCATGGCGGGCAGTCGGGAGAGCCAGCTGATGTGGTGGGCCTCCAGCCGGTCCAGGTCGTTCTGCTGGCCGCCGTTGAGCCGCCAGGCGGCGAGGAAGGAGGCGGTGCCGGCGGTGGACTGGACGGGCTCGTCGCCGTACTTGGCGGCGCCGAGGAAGAGCAGTTCGTGATTGCCCATCAGGGCGCGGCAGTAGCCGCCGGCCGCGGCCGCCTCGGCGGCGAGCTGCATGACCAGGTCGATGACGCCGATGCCGTCCGGGCCGCGGTCGGTGAAGTCGCCGAGGAACCAGATCCGGGCGCGGCCGGCCGACCAGTGGCCGCCGTCGTCGATCAGGCCCTGGTGGTGGAGTTCGGCGCGCAGCTCCTCGAGGTAGCCGTGCACGTCGCCGACGACGTAGACCGGGCCGGGGGGCTCGCCGGGGCCGGGGGCCGGGTACGGGTAGGTCGGCGCGGCGGGGTCGGGCAGCGGCGGGCCGAGTTCGATGGTCGGCGGGTCGTCGCGGTCGGTGAGCTGGTCGCCGCGCTGGTCACCGAGGTGGTCGCCGCGCTGGTCACCGAGGTCGCCGAGCTGGAGGGCGGGGGAGGGCTGGTCGGGCAGGGTGGGCTCGTAGCCGGGGTGGTCCTGGGGCTCGTAGCCGCCCTCGTAGCCGACCTGACCGTGGTTCTGCGGGTGCCCCTGGTCCTGGCCGGGCCCCTGGGCGTGGACGGTGTGGCCATGCCCCTGGCCGTCCGGCCAGTGCTGTTCCAGGTAGCGGGCGCCGCCGTAGCCGCTGTAGGTCTCCGCTTCGTACGGGGTGCCCTGGTAGCCCGGGGCGGGCTCGGGTTCGTAGTAGGTGCCGTAGGGCAGCACGTCGAGGTCCGGCTGGTGGCGGGGGCCTGAGTGGGGGTGCTCAGGTCCGGGGAAGCGGTCCTCGGGTGTCATTCGCCCATCATAGGAAGACCACTCTCCCGCCGTCGTCACCTGGTGGGTATCCAATCCTCCGGAGCGTCAGCCGGGCGGTCCCGCAGGGTCCGTTTTGCCCCGACTCGGTAGGGTCTCGTGGGTTTTTCGTGGGCGCACCGGCGGCTGTTCGTCGCCCTCCCGCCCGCTGCGCTACACCTCGCCCGGGGGGCGCGGCGGGCTGATGGTGGTGCGCGGACTGCGGCGCTGGGAGGAGGCGCGGACGATCAGTTCGGTCGGCATCAGGGTGCCCGGGGGCGGGCCGGTGCCGGCGGTGCGGAAGCGCGGCGGGAAGAGCCGGGCGATGTCCACGCCGGTGCCGGAGTCGACTCCCTCGATGGCGTCGATGAGGAGGTTGACGACGGTGGTGCCGATCTTGCGCGGTTTGAGCGAGAGGGTGGTGATCGGCGGTTCGGTGGTCGCGTAGACGTCGCTCTCGCTGCAGCAGACCAGCAGCAGGTCGTCCGGCACCCGCAGGCCGTACCGGCGGGCGGCGGCCAGCAGGTCGGTGCCGTTGGGGTCGAACAGGCCGTACACCGCGTCCGGGCGGTCCGGGCGGGCGAGCAGCCGGTCGGCGGCGACGGCGCCGGCGGCCGGGTCGTGCGCGGGGTAGGCCTCGTACACCGGCTCCTGGCCGACCTTGGCGCACCAGGCGAGGTAGGCCTCGGTGGAGAGCCGGGTGTAGGTGTCGGTGCTGGTGCCGGTGAGCAGGCCGATCCGGCGGGCGCCGGCTTCGGAGAGGTGGTCGAGGATGCCGAGCACCGCGGCCTCGTGGTCGTTGTCGACCCAGGCGGTGACCGGGCAGTTGCCGGGCTTGCCGTCGCTGACCACCGGCACGCCGGACCGGTACAGCTCGCTGACCAGCGGGTCCTGGTCGGGCGGGTCGATCACCACGGTGCCGTCCAGGGCGATGTTGCCCCAGACGTCGTGGCGGGAGGAGGCGGGCAGCACCACCAGCGCGTAGCCGCGGCCGAGGGCGGCGCTGGTGGCGGCCCGGGCCATCTCGGCGAAGTAGGCGAACTCGGTGAAGGTGAAGGGTTCTTCGCCGTACGTCGTGACGGTCAGCCCGATCAGGCCGGACCGTCCGGTGCGCAGGGTGCGGGCTGCCGCCGAGGGGCGGTAGCCGAGGCGCTCGGCGACCTCGCGCACCCGGCTGCGGGTCTCGTCGGGCAGGCGGCCCTTACCGTTCAGCGCATCGGAGACGGTGGTGATCGACACTCCGGCGGCTGCTGCCACATCCCGGATGCCGGCCCGCTCCAGACGCCGTGAGGTGGTGGGACGCCGACCGCTCTGGTTGGCTGCTGCTGTCATGGCGGACCGATCGTATGGCTCCTGACAAGGGTCTGTGACCGGCGCATCGGGAGCCTTCGGAGATACGTTTCTCCAAGAGTGAGCCGGGGTGCGCCCCTTCGATACCCTCCCGAAACCAGCCGACTTACCTCTGACATGTGCCAAAGGAACCGGGCAGAATGGCTGATCTGCGCCTGTAACCCGTCCGGGCAACTCACTCCTACGGGTGAGGGCGGTCGGTATCGTGCAAGGCACCCGACCGGGGTGGTCCGGGCGCGTTCCGAGAATCCCCGGAGCGGAGCCAGGTCCCGCGGTACGGCGGCGATCCCGACCGTACGAGGACGGGCGGACCGGCAGAGAAGACGAAGGAGTACGACCGTGAGCAGTGGTACCTCAGCCCAGGGCCCGCGCCTGCGCCCGAGCCTGGACGGCATCCCCACCTACAAGCCCGGCAAGCCGGCCGGCGCCGATGCCTACAAGCTGTCCTCGAACGAGAACCCGAACGACCCGCTGCCCGGCGTCCTGGAGGCGGCGGTCGCGGCGGCCGGCTCGTTCAACCGCTACCCGGACATGGGCGTCAGCGAGCTGACCGCCGTCCTGGCCGAGCGCTTCGGCGTGCCCGCCGAGCACATCGCCCTCGGCACCGGCTCGGTCGGCGTCGCCCAGTCGCTGCTGCTCGCCACCGCCGGCCCGGGCGACGAGGTGATCTTCGCCTGGCGCTCCTTCGAGGCCTACCCGATCATCACCCAGATCGCCGGTGCCACGCCCGTCCCGGTCCCGCTCAAGGCGAACGGCGACCACGACCTGGACGCGATGCTCGCCGCCGTCACCCCGGCCACCCGGCTGATCTTCGTCTGCAACCCCAACAACCCCACCGGCAACGTGATCCACCGCGCCGAGCTGGAGAGCTTCCTGGACGCCGTCCCCGGCGACGTCCTGATCGTCGTCGACGAGGCGTACATCGAGTTCATCCGCGACGCCGAGGTGCCCAACGGCATCGACCTCTACCGCGACCGCCCCAACGTCTGCGTGCTGCGCACCTTCTCCAAGGCCTACGGCCTGGCCGGTCTGCGGGTCGGCTTCGCGATCGCCCACGAGCCGGTCGCCAACGCGCTGCGCAAGACCGCCGTCCCGTTCGGCGTCAGCCAGCTCGCCCAGGACGCCGCCGTCGCCTCGCTGCGCGCCGAGGAGGCGCTGCTGGAGCGGGTCGAGGCGCTGGTCGGGGAGCGCACCCGGGTCGTCGCCGGGCTGCGCGCCCAGGGCTGGGACATCCCGGACTCGCAGGCCAACTTCGTCTGGCTCGGGCTCGGCGAGCGCTCGCAGGACTTCGCCGCGGCCTGCGCGGCGGCCGGGGTGATGGTCCGGCCGTTCCCGGAGGGCGTGCGGATCTCGATCGGCGAGACCGAGGGCAACTCGATCTTCCTGGCGGTGGCGGAGGCCTTCCGCAAGGAGATCGACGGCTGAGGTCCGGCTGAGGACCTTTGCTCTGTAGGGGCGCACTCCGGTCGGGGTGCGCCCCTGCGGCGTTCCCGGGTGCGGGCAGTGCTGATCTGAGGGCCGTCTGAGGAAGCCCTCCCGGATGGCCGGGGATCGCTGGGAGGACGCTGGGAGTTCGGCCAACGACCGCCCACGGCCCGGCCAAGCCGCCCGCACGGGCTGGTTGATATGGGCGTGATGTCCGGATCCGGCCGGTCAGTCTTCTCCCAGCCGGTGCCCAGGGCGCCGCAAGAGCGCCCGGCGAAGCTGTGCGCCATGAAGGTGTTCCCACGGCGGCGAGGTGCCGTCCTCGTCAACTCCGCGCTCGGCGTGGCCCTGCTGGGCGGTGCGGCCCTGGTGTACACCACGGTCGACGGCAGCGGCGGCACGGCCGCCGCCAAGCCGGTCGCCCGGACCGCGACCGTCACCAAGGGGACGGTCCTGGCCACCGTGTCCGGAACCGGCACGCTGGCCTCCCCGACCGACGCGGCCCAGGACTTCACCACCGGGGGCCGGCTCACCGCGGTCAAGGTCGCGGTCGGCGACGTCGTCAAGAAGGGCCAGCTGCTGGCGACGGTCGACACCACGGCGGCCCAGCAGCAGGTGGACGCCGCCCAGTCGGCCCTCACCACGGCGAACGCCAACCTCACCAAGGCGCAGGCCGGAGTCACCACCACGACCACCGAGCCGCTGCCCGGGGCCACACCCCCGGCGAGCGGCGGCAGCGGCAGCGGTGGCGGTCGCGGGGCGGGCGGGAGCAGTACGCCCGCCCCGCAGACCACCACCATCACCACCACCAAGGTCGACGACGCGGCCGTGGCCCAGGCCCAGCAGCAGGTCGCCACAGCGCAGACCAACCTCACCAACGCCCAGGCGGCGCTGACCGGGACGACGCTCACCGCCTCGGTGGACGGGACGGTCGCCTCGGTCTCGGCGAAGGTCGGGGACACCGTCGGGGCCACCGCCTCCGGGTCCTCGTCCGCCTCCTCCGCCAAGTCCACTGGCAGCAGCGCCGGTTCGGGCACCCCGAGCGGCTTCATCGTGCTGACCAACCCGACCGGGATGCAGGTCACCGCCAACTTCTCCGAGCTGGACTCGCTCAAGCTCAAGAAGGGCGAGGCGGCCACCGTCACGCTGAACGCCCAGTCCGACACCAAGCTCAACGCGACCGTCCTGTCGGTCAGTTCGCTGCCGTCGAGCAGCGGGAGCGGCGCGGCCGGCGCCTCCGCCGTCCAGTACGCGGCCACCCTGCAGCTCAACGGGGACACCAGCACCCTGCGCACCGGCCTCAGCGCGACCGTCCAGGTGATCACCGGCGAGGCGGACAACGCGCTCTCGCTGCCGACCTCGGCGCTCTCCGGCACCGGGACCTCGCGCACCGCCACGGTGGTGCACACCGACGGCAGCACCGAGCGGGTCGATGTCGGCGTGGGCGTCGAGGGCGACAGCACCGTGCAGGTGGTCTCCGGACTCCAGGCGGGCGACAAGGTCCAACTCCCCACCACCAGTGGCACCAACGGCTTCCCGAACGGCTCCTTCCCGGGCCTGGGTGGCGGCGGTGGCGGCCGGGGCGGCAACGGCGGTGCCGTCGGCATCCCGGGCGGCGCCGGTGGCGGCGGTGGCGGTGCGGGTGGCGCCGGTGGCGGCGGCCGGGGCGGTAAGGGCTGAGCATGCAGCACGTCATCGACAAGCGCGTCCCCGCGCACCCCGTACCCGTGATCCGGATCAGCCGGCTCACCAAGTCGTACGGGCACGGCGACGCCACCGTGCACGCCCTGCGCGGCCCCTCCCGGCCCGGGACGGACCAGCCGGCCGGCGTCGACCTGGACATCGCGCAGGGCGACTACGTCGCGGTGATGGGCAGTTCGGGCTCCGGGAAGTCCACCCTGATGAACATCCTCGGCTGCCTCGACATCCCCACCTCCGGCCGCTACCTGCTGGACGGCACCGACGTCGGCCACCTCGACGAGCAGCAGCTCGCGCTGGTCCGCAACCGCAAGATCGGCTTCGTCTTCCAGTCCTTCAACCTGGTGCCGCGCACCACCGCCCTCGCCCAGGTCGAGCTGCCGCTCGCCTACGCGGGCGTCCGCGCCGCCGAACGCCGGCGGCGGGCGATGGCCGCGCTGTCGCTCGTCGGCCTCGGCGAGCGCGCCGGGCACAAGCCCAACCAGCTCTCCGGCGGCCAGCAGCAGCGCGTCGCGGTCGCGCGGGCGCTGGTCACGGCGCCCGCGATGCTGCTCGCCGACGAGCCGACCGGCAACCTGGACAGCCGCTCCACGGAGGAGGTGCTGGGCCTGATCGACGGGCTCAACGCCACCGGCCGCACGGTCGTGCTGATCACCCACGAGGACGAGGTCGCCCAGCACGCCAAGCGGGTGCTGCGCCTGGTCGACGGGCAGATCGTCAGCGACGTCCGGCAGGCGCCGGTCGACGGGCCCCCGCCCGCCCTGCGCCGGGCGGGGGTGCCGGCGTGATCCTCTGGCAGACGCTCCGCTTCGCGGTCGGCGGCCTGGCCGCCAACAAGGTGCGCTCCGCGCTGACCATGCTGGGGGTGCTGATCGGTGTCGCCTCGGTGATCCTGCTGCTCGCGGTGGGCAACGGCTCCTCCCAGGCGGTCAAGGACTCGATCACCTCGCTCGGCACCAACTCGCTGACGGTCAGCGCCGGTTCGGCGGCCGGCGGCTCGCGGGCCACCTCCTCGGTGAAGAAGCTGACGGTCGCCGACGCCAAGGCGCTGGCGAGCGACGCCGATCCGTCGGCGGTCAAGTCCGTCGCACCGGTGGTCACGACGAGTGCGACGGCGCTGTACGGGAACGTCTCGTACAGCCCCGGGTCGGTGGTGGGCACGTACCCCGCGTACTTCGAGACCTCCAACCAGAAGGTCGCGCACGGGGATTACTTCACGGACGACGACGTACTCGGCTCGCGGAAGGTCGCGGTGCTCGGCGCCACGACGGCCAAGCAGCTGTTCGACACCGAGGACCCGGTCGGGAAGAAGATCGTGCTCGGCGGGACACCGTTCACGGTGGTCGGCGTGCTGGCCGCCAAGGGCGGCAGCGGGTTCACCGACCCGGACGACGTGGTGATCGCACCGCTGCCGACCGTGCAGAACGCGTTCACCGGGTTCGGGGCGGTCAACCAGATCCTGGTGCAGGCTTCGTCCGCCGACACGACGACGGCGGCGCAGAGCGAGATCACCCGGGTGCTGCTCGGGACGCACGCGATCACCGACCCGACGAAGGCGGACTTCCGGATCACCAACCAGGCTTCGCTGCTCACCGCCCGGGAGAGCACGACGAAGACCTTCACCGTGCTGCTCGGTGCGGTGGCGGCGATCTCGCTGCTGGTCGGCGGGATCGGGATCACCAACATCATGCTGGTGACGGTCACGGAAAGGACCCGGGAGATCGGCATCCGCAAGGCGCTCGGCGCCCCTCGGGCCGTGATCCTCGGGCAGTTCCTCACCGAGTCGACGCTGCTGTCGGTGATCGGGGCCGGGTTGGGCGTGGCGGCGGGGATCGTCGGCTCGCACTTCAGCATCGTCGGCATCAAGCCGGTGGTCATCCCCGAGTCCGTGCTGGGCGCCTTCGGCATCGCCGTCGCCATCGGACTGTTCTTCGGCAGCTACCCCGCCAACCGGGCCGCCTCGCTGCGGCCGATCGACGCCCTCCGGCACGAGTAGGAGCACTTCTTCGATGGAGCACGACGAACAGGTCGCCCTGCTGGCCACCCCGCCGGACGCGCGGGACGTGAGCGCGGAGCTGGCGGCGCCGCCGCGGCGGAAGCTGCCGTGGCTGTCGCTGGTCCTCGCGGGCGGCGTGATCGCCACGGGGGCGTTCGCGGGCGGGGTCTGGTACCAGCAGGGGCAGGGCGGGACCAGCGCTGCCAAGCCCTCGGCTCGGGCCGCTTCGGCGGCCGGCCCGGCGGCGGGTGGCGGGCAGGGCACTGGGCGCCGAGGGGGTCAGGGCGGCCAGGGCGGTGCTCAGGGCGGCTTCGCGCGCGGCACGGTCAAGGCCGTCGACGGCTCGACCGTGTACCTGACCGATGCGAGCGGCAACACGATCAAGGTGACGACCGGGGACTCGACCAAGGTCCAGCTCAACAAGGAGGGCAAGGTCGCCGACCTCCAGCCCGGCCAGAGCGTGACCGTCGTCGGCACGCCCGACGCGAACGGCGGCTACAACGCCACCCAACTCATGGAAGGCGCCGCTACGGGCGGCTTCGGTGGTGGTGGCGGTGGCGGCGGCGGTGGCTTCGGCGGCGGTGCACCCAGGAACCCGTCCGGCGGCTAACCCGGAGCCGACGGACGCCGCTTCGCCCCGCTGGACTCACCCAGCGGGGCGAAGCGCTGCCGGGGAACGGGACGTTACTTGTGATGGTCGACGAGACTCCAGAACTCGAATGATCACTGACGACTCGTCGTTGGCGTCGACTTCCCGACCAGCCTCGAGATCACCTCCCCCGAGGACGCCCCGTCCTACCTCGACATCCCGCTGCACCCGGTGGACTGACCCGGAGTGGGTCTGGCCCCACCCCGGCTGTGGGGTCAGACCCGTGTCGGGTTGATCGCGGTCTCCGTAGATTCGTAATCACCACGACACGGAGGACGGAACAATGGCGATCACGGCGACGGCGGACCTGGGCAACTCCCGTACGGACGAGGCCTTTTCGACCGCGAAGAAGTGCATCACGCTGTTCGGTGCGATCGGCGCGATCACCCTGGCGACCGTCGCGGTGATGGCCTTCGCCGGGCACGAGACCACCCCGTTCATGTGGATCCGCGGGGCCATCCTCCCCGCTCTGGCGCCGGTGCTCCTGCGCATCGCCGACCGCGCGGCCGGCGGCGAGTACAAGGCCTTCGACCGGATCCGGGCCGTCTCCACCGTGATGCCGATCGCGATTCTCGGCGTCGACCTCATCCCCGGCGTCTGCCCGGCCTGGTACGCCGTCCTCCAGGGCCTGTCCGCCCTGGCCGTCCTGCCCATCGCCTTCCTCACCCGCACCAAGGCCATGGCCACCGCCTTCCCCAAGCCGTGACCACCCCGAAGCTGCGGCGGCCTCTTGCTTCCCCCGGGCAAGAGGCCGCCGCTGTTTGATTCACCAGTTCCGCGCGGTTGGCCCTGGACGCCGCACCAGTAGTCCCTACGATCCACCCGTTGCTTCAATTCGGACCGCCTCGCGCAACCCCGACACGGAGGAACCGGCATGGATCTGCGAAAAGCGCTGCTCATCGGCGCCCTGATCACCATCGCGGTGCCGGGCGGCACGGCGTACGCCAACAGTGCCGCCGTCACGGTGCAAACCCCGGGTGCCACCCTCGGCCCCACCGCCATCGACTCGTCGATCTCCACCAGTGCCAGCTGCACCAGCGGCCTGGTCTCGGCGGGCGGCATCGACCAGGCCACCGGCACCGGCACCGGCTCGAACGGCAACCACGTCCTCGGCACCGAGCCCAGCCCGGACGGGACCACCGAGTACACCGGCACCACCGGCGTCGTCGGCACCGACCTCACCCACTGGATCGCCAAGGGCGGCAGCGGCGGCCAGCTCAACTCGGCCTTCTCCACCACCCCGTACGCGCTGTGCCTGACCAGCAGCCTGATCAACCACACCCAGGTGGTGATGAACAAGGCCAACACGCCCACCACCGCGACGACCGTCGGCCTGGTCACCGCGAGCTGCCCGTCCGGCACCGCCCTGCTCGGCGGCGGCGCGCTCGTCACCCCGGGCAACACCGGCAACCTGAAGGCGATCGCGAGCTTCCCGACCTTCAACGACAGCGCGCACGACTTCGGGAAGAAGGCCGCGGCGGACGGGGACACCAACCCGGACTCCTGGACCGCGGTCGGCTGGGACAACAGCACCAACGCCTCCAACGAGACCTACGCGTACGCGATCTGCAGCGGCAGCGGCATCAACGTCAGCGGCGTCACCGTGAAGGTCCGCTTCGCCGAGGCGAGCGGCCCGTCCACGGGCTCCACCGGCCAGACCACCACCGTCAGCTGCGGGAGCGGCGACGGGACGCTGGTCAGCGGCGGCGCCGCGATCAGCGGGGGCAGCGTGACCAGCACCGACTTCACCGGCCCCGGTTCGGCGGGCGACCACCTCAACGGCAGCTACCCCAGCGACTCCTCCGGCAACCCGGTGGGCAACGGCACCACCAGCGCCGCCTCCTGGACGGCCTACACCCACACCGGCGGGATGGGATCGAGCAGCACCCACTCCGACGCCTGGGCGCTGTGCGCCAACGACGGCGTCTGAGCCGCTCCTTCTCGAAAGGCCTGAAAGGTACGAACCCGATGACCATGAAGAGACCCGCCCGGGCGGCCACCCTGGCGAAGGCCGCGATCCCGGCCGCGCTGCTCGCCCTCGCCGTACCGCAACTCGCGTACGCCGACACCGCCGACGTCACCGTCGCCTCCCCCGGCGCCACCATCGGCCCCGGCACCCCGTTCACCGGCGTCTCCGCGCACGCCGACTGCCCGGACGGCCTCGTCTCCGGCGGCGGCATCACCCAGACCACCGGCGACGACCGGGCCGGCAACGGCAACCACGTCATGGGCGTCGCACCCGGCTCGGACGACCTCAGCGAGCTCACCGGGACCCCCGGGATCGTCGGCCAGGACGTGACCCACTGGCTCGCCTTCGGCGGCAGCGGCAGCAACTACAGCCCCGACTTCTCCACCACGCCGTACGCGCTGTGCCTGTCCAGCAACCGGATCCGGCACACCCAGGTCGTCATGAACAAGATCGCCGGGCCGACCGTCTCGCAGACCGCGAAGCTCGTCACCGCCACCTGCCCGACCGGCACCCTGCTGATCGGCGGCGGCGCCCGCACCACCCCGGCGAGCGTCGGCAGCCTCAAGCCCATCGCCTCCTTCCCCACTTTCGACGACGACGCCCACGACCACGGGCAGATCGCCGCCGCCGACGGGGAGACCAACCCCGACTCCTGGACGGCGGTCGGCGGCATCGGCGGCGGCCGCGACGCCGGCAACACGACGTACGCCTACGCGATCTGCAGCGGCGACGGGGACCACGTCAAGGGCATCACCACCGAGGTGCGCTTCGGCGAACTGAGCGGGCCGACGGTGGCCGGCACCCACCAGACGGCGACGGTCGGCTGCGACTCCCCGGGCTCCTCGGGCTCCCCAGGCGAGTGGCGTCGGCCCGGCGGATGGCACCTGCTGAGCGGGGGTGCGGCGGCCAGCGGCGGCAATGTGACGACCGCCGACTTCACCAAGGCCGGCTCCGGCGGCACCCACCTCACCGGCAGCTACCCCGGCGACGCCTCCGGCACCCCGGCCACCGACGGCTCCGCCGATCCCACCTCCTGGACGGCCTCCGTCCACGTCGGCGGCTCCCCCTCACCGGCCACCTACACCGATGTGTGGGCGCTCTGCCTGGACACCCGCCACGGGGCGGGCAACCGGCGGTAGGGGTGTGGGTCTGGCCCCACCCCGGCTGTGGGGTCAGACCCGTGTCGGGTTGATCGTCGGCTCCGTAGATTCGTACTCACCACGACACGGAGGACGGAACAATGGCGATCACGGCGACGGCGGACCTGGGCAACTCCCGTACGGACGAGGCCTTTTCGACCGCGAAGAAGTGCATCACGCTGTTCGGTGCGATCGGCGCGATCACCCTGGCGACCGTCGCGGTGATGGCGTTCGCCGGGCATGCGACGACCCCGTTCATGTGGATCCGCGGGGCCATTCTCCCGGCCCTGGCGCCGGTGCTGCTGCGGATCACGGACCGCGCGGCCGGCGGGGAGTACAAGGCCTTCGACCGGATCCGGGCCGTCTCCACCGTGATGCCGATCGCGATCCTCGGCGTCGACCTCATCCCCGGTATCTGCCCGGCCTGGTACGCCGTCCTCCAGGGCCTGTCCGCCCTGGCCGTGCTCCCCATCGCCTTCCTCACCCGCACCAAGGCCATGGCCGCTGCCTTCCCCAAGCCGTGACCACCCCCAAGCCCGGCGGCCTCCTACACTCCCCGGCATGACAGCCATGGACCCAGTGATCCGCCCGGCGGCAGCGGCCGACCTCGACGCGGTGGCCGCGATCTACGAGCACTACGTACGCCACACCGTGGCCACCTTCGACGAGACCCCGCCGCTCCTCGCCACCTGGCAGCAGCGGCTGGACGACCTCACCGCCCAGGGGCTGCCCTTCCTGGTCGCCGAGGTGGACGGCGAAGTCGCCGGCTACGCGTACGCGGCCCCCTGGCGCCCCAAGCCCGCCTACCGGCACAGCGCCGAGGACTCCATCTACCTCGCGCCCGGCCACACCGGCCGAGGCCTCGGCGCCGCCCTGCTGGAAGCCCTGCTGGACGCCTGCGCCACGACCCACGTGCGCCGGATCATCGCCGTCGTCGCCGACACCGGCTCCGACGCCTCGGTCGCCCTCCACCGCCGCTTCGGCTTCACCGAGGCCGGCCGGCTCACCGCCGTCGGCCACAAGCACGGCCGCTGGATCGACACCGTCCTGATGCAACGCCCCGTCGGCTGACCCGCACCCGGGGCATCGGAGCTCCGCTCAGGACCCGCCGCTGCCGGACTCGCGCACGGCCAGGTCCCAGAGGTCCAGCCCGGCCCGGAGGAGTTCGCGCACGGCCGCGGTCTCCCCGTCCGTCCACTCCTCCTTGTCCGCCCCGTCCTCCCCGCCGAAGATCTTCTCGTAGGCGCTGTCGTGGACCGGGCCCTGGGCGGGAAGCGGCGGGCCGGCCGGCAGGCTGCGGGAGAGGTCCTCGAAGAAGTTCCACGCCTCCAACAGCAGCCCCGGCGAGGCCGCGCCGAGGTCCCGGCGCTCGACCCAACCGCGGACCGGGGCCAGATCGAGATCGTTCTCGCCCTCCCAGACGACCTCCAGGCCGTGCCTGACGCAGTGCTCCCGCAGCTTCTCGCGGTTCGGGAACGCGAGGAGCCGTCCGAGCGCGTCGACGAGCAGCCGGTCGGGCGCGTCGTCCTCGCCGGGCCGCCAGAGCAGCGTCAGGTCCCCCGTCCTGGTCGAGATGCGGTACGGAAAGTGGTCAGCCATGCGGGGGCTCCTCTCTACTGGTACCAGTCGTCGCCGCCCTGGGCGAGGCAACGGCCCAGGTAGTCCTTCAAGTCCCTTGCCACCCACCGGCGGCTGTCGCTCTCGTGCTCCCAGACGAAGATGTCCGGACGTCGAGGCGTCCGCACGAACGCGAACTGGTCCCCACCCCCGTTGTCCCCGAAGAACAGCAGGGCGTCGAACGGCATGTACAGCTGGGCGAAGGAGGGGTCGGAGCGGAACAGCAGGTTCTGCTCGACGATCTGCTCGACCGCCCACACGGAATCCACCGCGGTGTGCCCGACGATCCCGTCACTCTCCAGCAGCAACCCCCGCAGCTCCCCCGGCAACCCGAAGCCGAGCCGCCGCTCCGCCTCATCCAGCGCCGCCACCTGCGCGGGCCCCCGCAACCCCACCTCGGAAAAGGCCCCACGAGCCACATCTCTCCACATCCCCCGAACACTACCCAGCCCCCACCGAGCCCTCGCTCGAAGGCGCTCCACGCAGGAAGTCGTGGCAGCCCGCCTACACGATGCCGAAGGAGTCCGAGAGCCTCTCGCGGTTCCTGCGCGGGGAGCCGAAGCCGGTCGATCACAACACGGCGTGGCACCAGCGGGTGCGCGGCTTCGTCGCTGCGGGGCGTGCGATCGGGCGAGTGCGGGAATCGCCCTGGAGCATTCCGTCCCGTTCGCCGAGTACCTGAAAGAGCATGGGTGAGGCTCGACCCCGACCAGCTCGGCAGATCGAAGTCGGATCTGGCCGAAACGCTGAGGAGGCTCCGCCTGGAAGCCGGTCTCACAGGAGACCGGCTTTCGGCGCGTTGTGGCATCTCCCAGAGCAAGATCAGCAAGATCGAGACCGGAAGGGTGACTCCGACCCTGGTCGACGTGGAGCTCATCCTCAGGGCGCTCGGAGTGTCTGGCTCCCTCCTTCAGGAGATTTCCGCGCTGGCGCGGATCGCGAACACGGAATGGCAGGACAAGCGTGCTTCCTGGCGGCGAGGGGTCGGGAAGCGTCAGGCCGAGCTGTTGTCGCTGGAGACGGACGCGACAGAGCTGCGGTACTTCCTGCCGGCGATGATCACCGGCTTGCTGGCGACACCCGAGTACATCCGGGCGAGCCTGAGCCATTCTCCAGGTGACAAGACGGCTGTCACCGGCCGGAAGCTGGAGCGTCAGGCGGTGCTCTACGACGAATCGAAGTCGTTCACGTTCCTGCTCACGGAGCAGGCGGTGAACTGGGCCTTGATTCCACCCCCGGCAATGGTGTTCCGGGATTCTCGGGACGTCCTGCACTATCGTGAGATCTTCGCAATGTTCGAAGATCGTGCGCTGTTCGGTGATGACGCCCGCGCCCGGCTGCGTGACTGGGCGGGGCGCTATCGAGGAACACCCCGAGATCTTTAATCGATTTCGGGAATACCATGGTTCGGCTTCCCGGAATTCTCGTAATGTGCTCCTCACCGGTCGGAGAGTTCATCCGCAGGAGGGAACGCACATGGGAAAGCACGGCGGAGGATCGGGCGGGGACGGCCCCGGCAAGGCCGGTGGGGGCAGCGGCGGCGGCCACTCGGGGAAGCCGGACACCGCGCCGCACGACGGTCGGCGGGACGCGCCGCCCACCAACTTGCCCAAGCCGTCGAAGCCGTAGGGGAAAGCCATGACGTGGGACAGGCTGACCGACGAACTCCGGGAGTCCGGGGCGCTGTCGGCAGATTGGGAGAAGACGTTCCGCGGCACTCCGCGTGAGCTGTTCACCCCGGACCGGATTCTGCACGGGGGCGAGTGGATCGACCGCGCCGAACAGGCGGATCGCTGGGCCGAGTTGGTGGCATCGGACCTGGCTCTCGTGACGCAGGTCTACGACGGGACCGACACCCCGTCCTCGTCCAGCTCCATGCCCACCGTGGTCGCGCAGATGCTCCGGCACCTGGACGTGGCCGACGGCATACGGGTCCTGGAAGTGGGCACCGGCACCGGCTGGACGGCAGGTCTGCTGTCCCGCCAGGTCGGTGCGGAGAACGTGACCAGCGTCGAGCTGGACCCGGACCTCGCGAGTCAGGCCCGGAACCGCCTCCGCGCCGCCGACCTGCGGCCCACGGTCGTCGCCGGTGACGGCACGCTCGGCCACTCCGAGGGCGCCCCGTTCGACCGGGTGCACTTCACTGCGGCCGTGCAGCGGCTTCCGTCGGCGATCATCGAACAGACGGCCCCCGGCGGGGTCATCCTGGTGCCCTACGGCACGCCGTTCTGCAACGGCGCGCTGCTGCGTCTCACGGTGGCCGACGACGGGCAGTCGGCGAGCGGTCCGTTCGTCGAGGACGTGTCGTTCATGTGGGTGCGCGACCAGCGGCCCGACAGCGGTGAGTTCGACATCGAGGACATCCGGCACAGTGCGTCCGGGATCGACCCGGTGGACATGGCCCAGCAGACCCATGCCGCGTTCGCCATCGGGCTGCGGATCCCGGACCTGTTCCGCCGGGACGTGTGGACCGGCTACGACCGGTTCGGCACCGGCCGGGCCGAGATCTGGGACGGGGAGTCGTACGCCCACTGCCGCTTCGCCGACTGGGACGGGCCGCACGCCGTGTCGCAGTCCGGCCCGCGCAGCCTGTGGGACGAGGTGACGGCGGCGCACAGCTGGTGGGTTCGCAGCGGCAAGCCCGACCTCACCCGGCTCGGCATGACCGTGACCGTGTCCGGCGAACACCGTCCGTGGCTGGACGATCCCGGGAACGTCCTGCCCTGACTCCGAGGGTGCTGGTGCCCCTTGCACTGGGCAGGGGGCACCGGTAGACACGGGGGATCTTGGTTCCCCGCAGATTGGCCGTTCGATGGCTCGTACGACTCCGCCGCGTCCGCTCGATGTCGAGGCGGTGTTTCCCGAGGTGGCTGCTTTCCGGCGGGTGGCGACCCGGTTGCATCCGCGGCTCGGGGAGCCGGGGCCCAGGGACAGTTCGATGGGTGGGCCGGTGTTGTGGCCGGCTGGGGAGCCGTGGCCGCATTGTGGGGACGAGCACCCGCGGACGGGGTACTCGCCGCCGAGGAATGCGGAGGGACCGGTCCCGATGGTGGCTGTGCTGCAGTTGTTCGCCGCTGACGTGTCTGGGGTCGAACTCCCGGACGGGACAGACCTGTTGCAGGTGCTGTGGTGCCCGTTCGACCATGAGCCCGGCTTTGCGCCGAGGCCTGAGGTCTACCGCTGGGACAGCTCCCGGAGCGACCTCGAGCCGGCCGAGCCGCCCCGCCCGGTCGGTGTGGACGGCGACTATCTGCCGAATCCGTGTGTCCTGCACCCGGAGCGGGTCGTCGACTATCCGAGCTGGGACCTGCCGGGCGACGTCTTCGAGGCGCTGGGAGCGAGGTTCGAGGAGGTGGAGGAGGAGACCGGCTGGTCGTACGAGTCCCACCTGTCGGTGTCCGACGGGATCAAGGTCGGCGGCTATCCGACCTGGACGCAGGACCCGGACTGGCCCGACTGCCCGACCTGTGACCGCACCATGCGGCACCTCCTGACCGTCAACAGTGCCGAGTTCGATGGTGGGAGCTGGCGTACCGGGCTGGCCGTCGAGGACACCCCGACGGAGGGCGAGATCTGGGACCTCCCGTACGAGGAGAGGACGTTGATCCAGAGGGCGCACGGGCTGATGATCGGCGACATGGGCGGCGTCTACCTGTTCGAGTGTCCCGACTGCCCTGACCGGCCCTTCGCCTACCGTTCCGACTGCTCCTGACGGATGGCGTGGACGATCCCCGCTCCCCCTGTGAGGGGAGGGGGTCGGGCCGACGAGACGATTCGGCGGCTGCCCCCGCGCGGCGACCGTGGAGGCATGAAGCGAATCCTTCGCCCCGCCGCCTACGCCGCCGCCACCTGGTCGGCCGCGTTCTCCTTCGTCCACCTCTACTGGCTGGTCGGCGGCCGGATCGGCCTGCCGGACGGGTTGTCCGTCACCGGGAACACCCCGCTGCTGGTGATCGACATCCTCGCCATCCCGGGCTGTGCCGTCGCGGCGGTGCTCGCCCTGGCGATCGTCCGGCCGTGGGGCGTCCGGCTGCCGGCCAGGCTCCTGAGCATCGCGCTCTGGGGGATCACGGCTGTTCTGCTCGTCCACCCGCTGCCGTCCGTCCCGGACTGGCTGGCGCTCGCCGCCGGCTCCCGGACGACGGCCGACTTCGACGCGATGGGGCGTTTCGCGACGTTCCTCTACGAGCCGTTCTTCCTGGCCGGCGGTCTGCTGTTCGGCCTCGCCGCCCTCGGCCGCCACCGTCGGGTCTGAGGGACACCTGGCACTACGCCGGGTGCTCCAGGCCGATGGCGCGCAGCACGTCGGCGAGCCACACCAGGTGGTGGCCGACGGCGCGGTCCTGGTCGGCCAGCAGGTCCCGGAGGTGGTCCCAGGACTCCGACACCTGTCCGATCGTCAGCTCGCCCGGCTCCGACGTCACGTCGTACATCGCGCGCGGTGGCACCGCCCAGAAGAGGTCGTTCGCCAAGGCGACGTCCCCGCCCGCTACGCGCGCCTCGACATGCCGCATCAGCACCTCGAACGAATCGCGCACCTGATCGAGGGGCACCCGCACCGGCTCGTTGTTCATCGGCCCATCCTGCCCCGGCCCGGCGGCGCGAGCGCAGCGGGCTCTGCCCGTCCGTGCCGTGGTCGGGCGCTTCGCACGCCATCAAACGTCAGGATTCGGCCCCCTTGCCCCGACGCGTTGGCTCGATCGCTCCCTTGTGAGTGACCAACCGTGTTCGTAGCGTGACGAACGCCGTATCGCGGCTCCCACACAACGACGTGGAGGTGGCTTCGCCATGCCTGGAACACCCGACTACACCGAGCCCATCGAGCCGACGCCCGGCGTCGCCGCAGCGAACCGGAAGGCCGCGGAGGCGGCCAAGGCAGCCGACGAGAAGGACGGCCGGGACTTCGCCGATGCGACCCGGTTCATGATCGCCCCGCCGGACGTGCCCGTCATCATGTCCCGCAAGAACCCGGACAAGGTGGTCTGGGACTTCACCGCCTACGAATTCCTCGAAGACCACGAAGCCGAGTTCCCCACGGTCAACGGCAGCCTCCACCGGCAGGGCCGACTGACCGCCGTGGCAGGCCTGTTCCAGGTCACCAGCTGTCCCGCGTACCGGGTCTACCAGGTGCGCGGCTACGACCTGTCCAACATGACGATCGTCGAGACCGACACCGGCCTGGTCATCATCGACCCGCTGGCCTGCTACGAGACCGCGCAGGCCGCGCTCCAGCTGTTCCGGGACAAGACCGAGCTCAGCAAGGAGCAGCGCCCGATCCTGGGCGTCGTCTACACCCACTGCCACGTCGACCACTTCGGCGGCTCCCGCGGGCTGTTCCACGAGCTCGGCGACCCGCTGGAGCCCGGCGTGCCGATCGTCGCGCCGGAGGGCTTCCTCGAGCACGCGATCAGCGAGAACGTCTACGCCGGCCCGGCGATGGCCCGGCGCGCCCAGTACATGTACGCGGCGCAGCTGGACAAGAGCCCGCTGGGGCAGGTCGGTTCGGGCCTGGGCCTGACCGTCTCGACCGGCGAGGTGACGCTGATCCCGCCGACCGTCCACATCGGCGGGCCGGACCACCCGGAGGTCCCGAAGCAGAGCTGGCAGGAGAGCTACGTCATCCCCTGGCGGCCGGGGTTGTACGAGTTCGCCCTGGGCGGCGTCCAGATGCTGTTCCAGCTCACCCCGGGCACCGAGGCCCCGGCGGAGATGAACATCTACTTCCCGGACGCCCGGGCCCTGTGCATCGCCGAGAACGCCACCCACACCATGCACAACATCCTCAGCCTGCGCGGCGCGCAGGTGCGGGACGCGCACGCCTGGTCGAAGTACCTGACCGAGTCGATCCAGACCTTCGGCAAGGAGACGGACGTCCTGTTCGCCTCGCACCACTGGCCGATGTGGGCCGAGGCGGAGCACGAGGACCCGGGCGCGAAGGTGAGCAACGCCCGGATCCTCGAATTCCTCAACGAGCAGCGCGACATGTACGGCTACCTCAACGACCAGGCGCTGCGCCTGCTCAACGCCGGCCGGACCGGCATCGAGATCGCCGAGGAGCTGAAGACCCTCCCGCCCGGCCTCAACGACCACTGGTACAACCGGGGTTACTACGGCTCGGTGAGCCACAACCTCAAGGCGGTCTACCAGCGGTACATGGGCTGGTACGACGGCAACCCGGCGCACCTGTGGACGCTCCCGCCGGTGCAGGCGGGCGCGAACTACGTGCAGGCGATGGGCGGTGCGGAGGCCGTCATCACCCAGGCGCAGCAGGCCTACGACACCGACACCCCGGACGGCTTCCGTTGGGCCGCCGAACTGCTCAACCACGTCGTCTTCGGCGCGGCCGCCACCACGGGCACCCCGGTCCCCGAGGACGTGCTCCAGCGGGCCAAGGACCTCCAGGCCAAGGTCCTCACCCAGCTCGGCTACGGCGCCGAGAACGGCACCTGGCGCAACGTGTACCTGACCGGCGCCCAGGAGGTCGTCAACGGCCCGCAGCCGCTGATCACCAGCCAGTCCTCGGCCGACCTGATCCGCAGCACCACCCTGGAGCAGTTCTTCTCCGCGCTCGCCCGCAGCGTGGACGGGCCGACGGCCGCCGAGCAGCACCGCGTGCCGATCGCGCTCAACTGGGTGTTCACCGACACCGGCGACACCTGCACCACGACCTTGCGCAACGGCGTGCTGGTCTTCGTGCCGGGCGGCGACCGCTTCGTCGACGCCCCGGACGCGACCATCACGCTCACCCGCCGGACGCTCGACCTGATCGCCGAACGCCCCGGGTTCCAGCGGAACTTCGACCAGGCGGTGCAGGAGGGGCTGATCACGTTGGCCGGCGAGTACGCGCAGCAGGCGACGGACAGCGTCTTCGGCACGCTGACCCTGCCGAACCCGAAGTTCCCGATCGTCACCCCGTGATCCGGTGACGCGGTGATGCGACGTCCGGGCCCCGGTCTCCCCGCCGGGGCCCGGACGCCGCGTACCGGGACGCCGTAAAAGCGGGCGATTCACGGCGGACCCCGCCGCTAAACTGCGGTTCCCCGTCGCGAAGACCGTCGCGAGACCGGCCTGCGCGGCAGCCCGTAGCTTCGCCGAGAGGACGGTGTCCGGCCCATGCGTTGGTCCCAGCTGTACGTACCCACCCTTCGGGAGGACCCGGCCGACGCGGAGGCGGTGAGCCACCGGCTGCTGGTCCGCGGCGGGTTCGTCCGGCAACTCATGGCCGGGCACTACTCGTTGCTGCCGCTGGCGGTGCGGGTGCGCGCCAAGATCATGGACGTCGTCCGCGAGGAGATGGCCGCGATCGGCTCGCAGGAGTTCGTGCTGCCCACCATGCACCCCGCCGAGATCTGGCAGCGCAGCGGCCGCTGGGAGTCCATCGGTGAGGAGATGTTCCGGCTCAAGGACCGCAAGGGCGCGGACCTGGCGCTCGGGGTGACGCACGAGGAGGTCTTCACCGTGCTGGCGCAGGAGCTGCGTTCGTACCGGGACCTGCCCCAGATGTGGTACCAGTTCCAGACCAAGTTCCGGGACGAGGCCCGCCCCAAGAGCGGGCTGCTGCGGGTGCGCGAGTTCACCATGAAGGACTCGTACAGCTTCGACCTGGACGAGGCCGGCCTCGACCGTTCCTTCCGGCTGCACCAGGCCGCCTACGAGCGGATCTTCGCCCGGCTCGGGCTGCCCGCGATCGCCGTCCAGGCGTCCAGCGGGACGATGGGCGGCAGCGAGTCGGTGGAGTTCATGGCCGCCTCGACGGCCGGCGAGGACCTGGTGGTCCGCTGCCCCGGCTGCGACTACGCCGCGAACACCGAGAAGGCGACCTCGGCTCTCCCCGCGGTGGTGGACGGCCCCGGCCTCGACGCCCCCGAGCGCTTCGACACCCCGGACGCGCGGACCATCGAGGAGCTGGCCCGGCTGCACGGCGTGCCGGCCGAACGGCAGGCCAAGACGCTGGTGTACGTGGTGGACGGGCAGTTGACCCTCGTCCTGCTCCGCGGCGACCACAGCCTGGTCGAGCAGAAGCTCATCGACACCCTCGCCGCCACCGCCGTCCGCCCGGCGACGGGGGAGGAGATCCGGGCGGCGCTCGGCGCCTCCCCCGGCAGCCTGGGCGCCGTCGGCGTCCCGGCCGACCTGCCCGTCCTCGCGGACGAGGCGCTGCGCGGCCGCACCGACCTGACCACCGGCGCCAACACGGACGGGGTGCACCTGCGCGGGGTGTCCGTCGAGCGGGACGTCGCCGTGCGGCGGTGGGCCGACCTGCGGGAGGTCACCGCGGGGGAGCCCTGTCCCCTCTGCGGCGCGCCGCTGGAGGTGGCGGTCACCATCGAGGTGGGCCACATCTTCAAGCTCGGCCGCAAGTACACCGAGGCCCTCGGCGTCGCGGTGCTCGGCCGGGACGGCGAGCGGGTCGTGCCGGTCATGGGCAGCTACGGGATCGGCGTGGAACGGGCGTTGGCCGCCGTCGTGGAGACCCACCACGACGACAAGGGCATCGTCTGGCCGGTCGCGATCGCCCCCTTCGAGGTGGCCGTGGTCGTCCTCGGGACGAAGGACGAGCGGGTCGTCGAGGCGGCCGAGGGCCTCTACCGGCAGCTGCGGGCCGAGCGGGTCGACGTGCTGCTGGACGACCGCGACGAGCGGCCCGGGGTAAAGTTCCGCGACGTCGAGCTGATCGGCGTCCCGTACCGGCTCACGGTCGGTGCCCGCGGGCTGGCCGAGGGCCTGGTGGAACTCACCACCCGGGCCACCGGCGAGACCCGCTCCGTCCCGCTGGCGGAGGCGGTCGAGCACCTCCGCAAGCTGCTGACCGCCGAGGCGTAGCCGTACGGCCCGGCCGGCCCTGCGGGACCTCCGGATCGGGGGCCCTACGGGACGTCGATGCCCGCGGCGTGCAGCTTCTGCTGGATCAGTGCGCTCAGCCTGGTCCAGCCGGGGCGCTCGTCCTCGCCGTGGTGGGTGAGCAGTTCCTGGCGGGTGTCGCCGTCGGCGCGGTTGCGGAGGCCGCCGAGGGTGGGCAGCAGGGAGGGGTCGGCGATGAAGTGGCCGGCGACCTCCTCGGCGAGCTGCTCGATCCTGGGGTCGTCCGGGTCCCACTTCCCGGCGCTCCAGGTGAGCCGGACGACGGCGATGTGCCGCGGGTCCTCCAGACCGTGCTCGATCTGCGCGAGGTAGTCGTCGAAGCCCTCCGGCATCAGGGCGCGGACCAGGACCAGGGCCTCGTGGGCGGTCCGGACGTCGTCCGCGTCGAAGCCGAGTCCGGCCGGGGGCGGACGGGGTGGTGTGCGCGTTCCGGTTCGTCTTCATGCCTCCAGCGTCAGCGTTGACCTCGGGTCAAGGTCAACCCCGGTTCCGCGGGCGGGTTTCACGCCGTCCGCGGGGCGTCGGCGGGTTCACGGACGGGCGGCGAGTTCGCGGACGGTGGCGGCGACGGCCCGGTGGTCCTTGCGCAGGATCTTGGAGTGGTTGCTGGGCACCTTGGCGGCGATCCGGATGTGCGGGTGGTCGGCGGCGACCTCGGTGATGACGGCGCGCAGGCCCTCGATGGTCTTCTCGTCGGCGCCCAGGTTGCCGCCGGTGGCCAGGACGTAGCGGGTGGGGACGGTGAGCCGGTCGAGGACGGGGAGGAAGGCGTCGGGGGCGGACAGGCCGATGAGTTCGAGGTTGATCTCGGCGTGCTGCACGGCGCTCATCCGGGCGGCCAGGCCCAGGCGGCGGCAGAGCGGGAACAGCGGGCTGAGGCGGGCGAAGAGGCCGCGGATCTTGGCCTTGGCGGCGTCGTCGAGCGGCTCGACCGGCATCGCGCCGTCCACCGAGACCGCGCCCAGGACGCGCTCGGGGTGCCGCTCGGCGTAGTGCACGGCGATCATCGCGCCGTAGGACCAGCCGACCAGGATCGCCCGCTGGACGCCGCGGGCGTCCAGGACGGCGTCCAGGTCGCGCAGGGTGGCCTCGAAGGAGTAGTCGGAGGCGGTGGCGGACTTGCCGCGGGCGCGCTCGTCGTAGCGGATGTGGCGGTAGCCGTCGCCGAGGTCGGCGACCACCCGGCTCCAGTGCGACTGGTCGGCGTAGGAGCCGTTGAGGTAGACCACGGCGGTGCCGGTGCCGCCGGTGTCGCTGACGGCCAGGGCGGTGTCGTCGACCCGCACGGTGCCGCTCCAGGCGGGGACGTCGAAGGCGGCGGGGGCGGTGGCGGCGGGGGTCTGGGTGGTGGCGGGCGTCCGCATGGTTCCTTCTCCTTCTCCGGCGGCGGGCCCTTTTTGGCCCGCTGCTTTCTGATGAGGGAAAAGCTACGTTGCGTTCATTGGTCTGGCAACAAGCAGATTGCGTCGTGCGTACGTCATTGCAGGTCGGAGGCGGGAAATCATTGCAACGGATCTGCCGGTAATGCAACGGCTGGACCGTCCTTCGTTGCAATGGATTGAGGATGAACGCTATGTTGTGCGGAGAGACCACGGATCACCGAGGAGGCCGCGATGCCGGGAGGCAGACTCACCCAGCAGGAACGCCAGCAGATCGCGCTGGGGCTGGCCGACGGCCTCGCGTACGCGGAGATCGCCAGGCGCCTCGACCGGCCGACCTCGACCGTCACCCGCGAGGTGATGCGCAACGGCGGCCCCGGCACCTACCGCGCCGACCTGGCCCACCGCGCCACCGGCCACCGGGCCCAGCGCCGGCGGCAGTCCGCGCCCCAGGAGCCGAACAGCGCCCCGCAGCCGCACGGCCGGGACGCCGAGGCGGTGCGCGCCTACGAGGAGGTGCTGACCACCGTCATGATGCAGTCGGGCATGCCCAGGATGATGTCCCGGGTGCTGGCCTGCCTCTACATCACCGACGAGGGCAGCCTCACCGCCGCCGAGTTCGTCGAGCGCCTCCAGGTCAGCCCGGCGACCATCTCCAAATCGATCGCGTTCCTCGAGGCCCAGGGCATGGTGACCCGGGAGCGCGACGAACGCCGCCGCGAGCGCTACTTCATCGACGACGACATCTGGTACCGGTCGATGATGGTCAGCGCCCAGACCACCGCCCAGCTCGTCGACACCACCCGCGAGGGCGTCGGCGTCCTCGGCGCCGGCACCCCGGCCGGCAACCGGCTGGAGAGCATCGCCCGCTTCCTCGACTTCATCTCCGAATCCATCGCCCGGGCCGCCGAGCAGGGCCGCTTGGTCCTCCACGCGAGGCCCGAGGACGCCGAGCCCGAGGGCGCCGAGCCCGAAGGGGCCGAGGGGTCGGACGACGCCAACGGCTGACGCGAACGGCTGATGCCAAGGGGTGACGCCAACGGGTGACGCGGACCACATCCGCACCGTGTCACACCCTGCCCCGCTGCCCGGTCATAGAGGCAGCACAAGCAGGACGCACCAGCGCACCCGAGGGAGCACACCGTGGAAGCCCGACTGAACCCCTTCACCAGCCCGGTCATGGGCAAGGTCTACAAGCACCTCATCGCCGCGAACCAGCCGATCGCGGACTCGGCACTGCCGTACGCCACCCAGGAGTTGGTGCGGCTGCGGGCCAGCCAGATCAACGGCTGCGGGTTCTGCGTCGACATGCACTTCAAGGACGCCGTGCACGCGGGGGAGGAGGCGACCCGGCTGAACCTGGTGGCGGCCTGGCGGGAGGCCACCGTCTTCACCGACGCCGAGCGGGCCGCCCTGGAGCTGGCCGAGCAGGGCAGCCGGCTGGCCGACGGGGGCGGGGTGACGGACGAGGCGTGGGCGAACGCGGCGAAGCACTACGACGAGGAGCAGCTCGCGGCGCTGGTCTGCGTGATCGCGCTGATCAACGCGTTCAACCGCGGCAACGTCATGCTCCGCCAGCCCGCGGGCGACTACCGGCCGGGGCAGTTCGCCCAGCACTGAGCCGGGACCGCGCGGGCGGCCGGACGGAACTCCGTCCGGCCGCCCGCCGCCGTCTGCGGCCGCCTGACCCCGCCCGACCCCGCCCGCCGCCGCCGCCCGGCCCCGTCCGCCGCCGTCCGAGGCCCCGCAGGAGAGCGGAGCCGGTACGCACACCACCGAGCCCCACCCCTGGGGGCTCGGCGCCCAAAAACCGACCGTTAAGGTGTTAATCCAACATTCATCCATGCCGCATAGCCTCCGGGGGCTAGCCTCATGCTGAACGTCATCGTCCGACCGGGAGGCGAAACCCCCGTGCAAGGCACTGTCACCACACCGGGCGGCCCCGCCGTGGCCGGGGGCCAGGGCGAGGCCTTCCTCCTCGTCGTGGACGACGAGCCGAACATCCGCGAACTGCTCGCCGCCTCGCTGCGCTTCTCCGGATTCCGGGTGGCCTCCGCCGCGAGCGGGACCGAGGCGCTGGAGCTGATCGCCGTCGAGCGGCCGGACCTGGTGGTCCTCGACGTGATGCTGCCCGACCTCGACGGCTTCACCGTCGTCGAGAAGCTGCGCGAGCGCACCAACCGGGGCCAGATAGCCGGGCCCGCGCACGGGCACCCGGGCGACCACCTGCCGGTGCTGTTCCTCACCGCCAAGGACGGCGTCGGCGACAAGGTGCAGGGCCTGGCCGCCGGCGCGGACGACTACGTCACCAAGCCGTTCAGCCTGGAGGAGCTGATCGCCCGGATCCGGGCGATCCTGCGCCGGGCCGGCGGCCCCGCCGAGGACGGGCGCCTGCTGGTGGCCGACCTCAGCCTCGACCCGATCGCCCACGAGGTGACCAGGGCCGGCATCCCGGTCGCGCTCTCCCCGACCGAGTTCAAGCTGCTGCACTACCTGATGGCCAACGTCGGCCGGGTGGTGTCCAAGGCGCAGATCCTCGACCACGTCTGGGCCTACGACTTCGGCGGCGACCTCTCCATCGTCGAGTCGTACATCTCCTACCTGCGCCGCAAGCTCGACTCCGGCCCCGCTCACGGCCCCAAGCTGATCCACACCGTGCGCGGCATCGGCTACGCGCTGCGCCGCCCCCCGCAGGGCTGATCGGCCCGCCCGCCCGTGTTCACCCGCTTCACCTCCCGGCTGTCGCTGCGCGCCCGGCTCCTGGTCCTCGCCCTCGCGCTGGTGACCACCGGGCTGGTGGTCAGCGACACCTTCGTGCTGGGCACCGTACGGGCCCAGCTGGTGGAGCAGCTGGACGAGCAACTCCAGCGCTACGGCGTGCCGTTGTCGCGCAAGGCGCCGATGCAGCTGGCCACCCCGGGGGGCGGGAAGCCGGTCGTCACCGGGCGCCGGATCAGCCTGCCCAGCCAGTACCTGGTGCAGTGGCTGTCCTCGGACGGCAAGGTCCAGACGTCCCTGCGCCAGCCCCTCTCGGACAGCGACCCGGCGCCGCAGCTGGCCGGACTGGACCCGACCCAGACCGCCGCGGACACCCCCTTCGACCTGCCCGACCAGCGCGGCCACCACAGTTGGCGGGTGCTGGTGCTGCCGCTCCAGGCGCCGCGCGCGCCCGCCCCCGGGATCGGCGCGTACGCCTCGCCGGCCGCCACCCCGACCTACGTCATGGTCGCCGTCTCCCGGGAGGACGTCGACGCCACCACCGGCCGGCTGAGCACCTCCTTCCTGGCCATCGGCGGGGGCGTCCTGCTGCTGATCACCGCGCTCGGCTTCTTCGCCGTCCGGGCCGGACTGCGGCCGCTGCGGCGGATCGAGGAGGGTGCCGCCCGGATCGCCGCCGGCGAACTCTCGCACCGGATGCCGGAACTCTCCCCCGGCACCGAGGTCGGACGGCTGTCGATCGCGCTCAACGGCATGCTCACCCAGATCGAGGCGGCCTTCGCGGCCCGCGCCGAGTCCGAGGCCCGGATGCGGCGCTTCGTCGCCGACGCCTCGCACGAACTGCGCACCCCGCTGGCCGGCATCCGGGGCTTCGCCGAGCTGTACCGGATGGGCGCGCTGCCCACCGAGGCGGACGTCACCCGGACCATGAGCCGGATCGAGAGCGAGGCCGTCCGGATGGGCACCCTGGTCGAGGACCTGCTGGTGCTCGCCCGGCTCGACGAGGAACGCCCGCTCGACCTGGCCCCGATGGACCTGCGCACCCTCGCCGCCGACGCCCTGCACGACCTCACCGCGCTCGACCCCAGCCGCCCGGTCGCCCTCACCGGCCCGGCCGGCACCGGCGCGCCCGGCGCGGCGCCCGTCCTCGGCGACGAGGCGCGGCTGCGGCAGGTGGTCACCAACCTGGTCGGCAACGCCGTCAAGCACACCCCGCCCGGCACCCCGGTGCGGATCGGGGTCGGCGGCGGGCCCGACGGGGTCTGCCTGCTGGAGGTCGCCGACGCCGGGCCCGGCCTCACCGAGGAGCAGGCCCAGCGGGTCTTCGACCGCTTCTACCGGGTCGACGCCTCCCGCAGCCGGGACAACGGCGGCGGCGGCGGACTCGGCCTCGCCATCGCCACCGCCCTCACCCGCGCCCACGGCGGCACCCTCACCCTGGACACCTCACCGGGCGCCGGCGCTACGTTCCGGGTCGAACTGCCCACGAATGGTGACCGGGTTTCCTGAGTCTTTGTCGACTCGTCAATTCCGCTGCGGACCGGGCAATTGCGGAGGCCGTTTCCTTGCCGGAAACCGGCATGGAGAGTAAAGAATCCGTATGCCTATGATCAGCGCTGCCGGAGCGTCAGAAGGCGCTCGGGCAAGGGCATTTGCGCTCATTCTCCCGACCCGAAAGGGGTCATTGTGAAACTCCGCCGTACGCTGGTCTCGGCCGCCCTCGTCGCCGCCGTGATCTCGCCCGCAGCCGTCCTCTCCGCGGCACCCGCCTTCGCGGAGTCGGCTCCGGCGGCGCAGACCCGCAACGACACCGGCTCGATCGCCGCCCTGGAGAAGGCCGCCGCCGACGCGGACAAGGCCTACCAGGCGGCCAAGGCCGAGCAGGCCGCCATCGCCGCCAAGCTCGAAGCCTTCGACCCGGAGCCCTACCTCGCCAAGCTCCGCGAGGCCCAGGCCGCCGCCAAGAAGGCCACCGAGGCCCGGACCGCCGCCGAGGACGACCTCCACAAGGCGATGTCCGTCTACGACAAGGCGTCGGACGCCGAGCGCGAGAAGGCCCGGCAGGACCTGCTGAAGGCGATGGACAAGGCCAACGCCGCCATCGCCGCCGAGAAGCAGGCCAAGGAGGCCGCCACAGCCGCCGGCACGGCGGCGGACGACGCCAAGGTCGAGCTCTACCGCAAGATCAACGCCGCCAACAAGGCGGTCGAAACCGCTCTCGCCGCGAAGAACAACGCCGACAAGGCCCTCGCCGACGCCAAGGCCGCGGCGGAGAAGCCCGCCGAGAAGCCGGCTGAGAAGCCGGCTGAGAAGCCGGCGGAGCAGCCCGCCCAGCAGCCCGACACCGTCACCCCGGCCACCGACAGCACGGCGTCGACCACCTCCACCGGCACCACCAACACCGACAAGTCGACCACTACGGCGAAGACTTCGAGCTCCACCGACACCAAGGCCGCCACCACGACCACCACCGCGACCACCGGCTCGACCGCCGAGCTCGCCGAGACCGGCTCCAACCCGGCCACCCCGTACCTCGCCCTCGGAGCCGCCACCGCCATCAGCCTCGGCGCCGCCGCCCTCTACGTCTCGCGCCGCAAGAGCGCCCGCCCCACCTCCTGACCCACCCGGTTCGCGCCCGCTCGGGAGGAGGCCGCGAACCCCCACCCCACCCCGAACCGCAGGGCAGGCCCCCTCCCGGCCTGCCCTGCGGTTTCGCGTTTCCGTACCCCAAACGCCCCGTTCGGGTGAACCCTGAACCATTCACCCGATCAGCCCTCGACCGCGTGCGATGGTCCACCTGTTGCCCAGGCACCGGGAGAGCGAAGTGGACATGGACCAGAGGTCGTGGAGGGTCTGGAAGGCCATGACCTTTCCGAGGCGTGTCCGTGCAGAGATCGATGAGGGCAGCATCAGCGTCTCGCTCATCGGCGACTCTCGTCATATGGCGGTAGCCGGTGCTCTGGGGAGAGGACTGAGGAAGCAGCTTCGGGGGACGGGCTACAAGCCCCAGGTCCGATACGTGATTTCCGGTCTGAGTGCCATGAAGCCCGACCTTCTCGTGTTGCCCGAGGACACCACGGAGATCGAACACCCAGAGGGAGTGGGTGTGTTGGCGTCCGGGGTTCCACTCGTCGTCGAGATCGTGGGGTTCAGCAGCTGGCGGGAACGGGAGTTGAAGCCAGGCTTCTACGCGGGTGCGGGCATTCCGGTGTACGTCATCGTCGACGACAGCGACCACGGTGGTGCTGTCACCGTCCTTGCGAGGCCGGATCCTGGGCGCCGAGCGTATGACTTTTCGTTCCGGTACCCGTACGGCAAGAACGCGGTTATTCCGGAGGGACCCGCCGAGGGCTGTGTGATCGGCCCCGAAATCACTGGAGTGCGTAGTGTCTGACCTGGCCGTCTCCTTCAAGCGGGACCTTTCCGAGTGGCGGATCGCCCTCGTCGCCTGGCGGCTGCTGATCCTGCAGGCGGCGGATCCGGTGGTGGGGGCCGGGATGCACGAGCACTCCACTTACCGGGCGCATCCGTGGCGGCGGATCGAGCACACGTTGGGGAGCGGGCGGCGGCTGTTCTACCAGGACGAGGAGGCGCTGCGTCGGGAGGTCGCCCGGCTGGAGCGGGCGCACAAGCGGATCCGTGGCGAGATGCCGGACGGCCAGGCGTACGACGCCCGGGACGCGGCGACCAGGGTGTGGGTGCTGCTGACGCTGTTCGAGTGCGTGGTCGCCATGCGGCGGCTCGGCGGGGACGCCTACGACGCCGGGCAACTGGAGCTCGCCTACCGGGAGTTCAGGGAGGCGATCGCGGCCTTCGACCTTCCCGAGGCGGAACTCCCCAAGGCTGCCGCCGACTTGCCCGGCTACTTCGCCCGGTACACCGCCGAGAAGCTGGAGTTCACCGAGGCCGCCCGCTACCTCCTGGACGACATCCTGCACGAGGCGCCCCGCCCGCGCCGGCTGTGGTTCCTCGGGGACGCCGGGTGGCGGGTCACCCGGGCGGTGGTGGCCCGGGTGATCCGTGAGCTGACGGTGGCCGACCTGCCGCCGGCCGTACGGGAGCGGCTCGGCCTGGTCCGGACGAGGCGGGGTGCCCTGCTGTCCGTGCTGCTGCACCGCGGGGCCGGGGTCGTCGTCCCGCGCCTCCCGGAGCGGATGCGCTATCGCTCCCCGGAGGAGCAGGCCCCGCCGGGCCGGCTGCGTCCGCAGCGCCGGGACGCGCGGGGCTCCCGGGTGGACCGGTTCTTCCGGGAGGTGCTCGACCAGACCGGCGACGGTGTCATCACCGTGCACGACCTGCGGGCGATGGCCCACAACGTGTGCTGGCAGCTGGAGTTGGACGAGGCCGCCGAGGCCCGGGTGTACGCGGCCTTCGACGGGTGGTGGGAGCAGCTGCGGGTGGCGATGGACGCCAACGGGGACGGCGAGGTGAGCCGGGAGGAGTTCGTGGCGGCGACCCTGGCGGGCTGCGACCGGGACGAGGCGTACCTGGAGCGGGGGCTGCTGCCCGCGCTGCGGGCGGTGTTCACCGCGGCCGACACGGACGGCAGCGGCTTCCTGGAGTTCGACGAGTACCGCGTGGTGTTCGGCGGCCCCCGGGTGCACCCGGCCGAACTGTCGCACGGTTTCCGCCAGTTGGACACGGACGGGGACGGGCGGATCACGGTGGAGGAGTTCGTGGGCGGCTTCACCGAGTTCTTCACGGCCCGCGCCGACTCGACCTCGGGCGCCCAGCTCCTCGGTCGTCCGTAGTCGGCCGTCCGTAACCGAGCAAGCACCTAGCACGCCCCGCTCGCCGCCGCGAGCGGGGCGTGCTGCTGTCAAGCGCCGGTTCGGCCAAGAGCGACGCGCCGTCCGCCCGCTCGTTCGTTGCCGCGGCGCCGGTCGGTCCGCAGACTGTGCGCACCGCCTGCGCTCACCGTGACGCACCGCACACGGGTGTCAACGCGACCCCACCTGCGGTTCCTCCGTAAGGATGGTGGATACTGTGCTTGTGAACGTGTTCACGTTCACAAGCGGACAAGCTTGCACGCTTGTGCAACGGTCTACGGCAATAGATGAAGTTTGTCCGGAACACGCCCTGAGAACGGGCCGGTTGGGAGAGAGGGCGACGTGGAACTGGCAATCGCTCACGAGACGATCGCGCGATGGCAATTCGGAGTCACCACCGTCTACCACTTCCTCTTCGTACCGCTCACCATCAGCCTGGCCGCCATCGTGGCCGGGCTGGAGACCGCCTGGGTGCGTACGAACAAGGAGAAGTACTTCCACGCGACCAAGTTCTGGGGAAAGCTCTTCCTCATCAACATCGCGATGGGTGTCGTCACCGGAATCGTCCAGGAATTCCAGTTCGGCATGAACTGGTCCGACTACTCCCGCTTCGTCGGCGACGTCTTCGGCGCCCCGCTCGCGATGGAGGCGCTGATCGCGTTCTTCTTCGAGTCCACCTTCATCGGCCTGTGGATCTTCGGCTGGGACAAGCTGCCGAAGAAGATCCACTGCGCCTGCATGTGGATGGTCTCGCTGGGCACCGTGCTCTCCGCCTACTTCATCCTGGCCGCCAACTCCTGGATGCAACACCCGGTCGGCTACGCGATCGACCCGGCCACCGGCAAGGCGCAGCTCACCGACATCACCAAGGTGCTGTTCCAGAACACCACGCTCACCGTCGTCTTCCACACCCTGACCGCCGCCTTCCTGACCGGCGCCGCCTTCATGGTCGGCATCGCCTCCTTCCACCTCTGGAAGGCCAAGCGCAGGCCGGAGAGCGCCGACCCCAAGAAGACCGCCGTGATGCGCACCTCGCTGCGGCTCGGCCTGGTGCTCGCCGTGGTCTTCGGCGCCGGCACCGCGCTCAGCGGCGACACCCTCGGCAAGGTCATGTTCGAGCAGCAGCCGATGAAGATGGCCGCCGCCGAGGCGCTGTGGGACACCCAGTCGCCCGCGCCGTTCTCGATCTTCGCGGTCGGCGACGTCAGCAAGGGCCACAACTCGGTCGAGCTGGAGGTCCCCGGGATACTCTCCTTCCTCGCCCACAGCGACTTCAGCTCCTCCGTCCCCGGCATCAACGACACCGCGGCCGCCGAGGCCGCCGCGCACGGCGGCAACCCCAAGGACTACATCCCGAGCGTCTTCGTGACGTACTGGGGCTTCCGCTTCATGATCGGCTTCGGGATGACCTCCTTCGTCGCCGCCCTGATCGGCCTCTGGACCACCCGGCGCACGTTCCTGCTGCGCCCCGAGTTCCGTACCGGCGACACCGAGGTGCCCCGGCTGATGCTCACCCCGTCACGGGAGATGGGGCCGCTGCTCACCAAGTGGAGCTGGCGGATCGGCATCCTGACCATGGGCTTCCCGCTGATCGCCAACAGCTTCGGCTGGATCTTCACCGAGATGGGCCGTCAGCCCTGGGCCGTCTTCGGCCTGATGACCACCGCGAGCGCCGTCTCCCCGAACGTCGGCATCGGCACCCAGATCGGCGCCCTGGTCACCTTCACCACGCTGTACGCGATCCTCGCCGTCGTCGAGGTCCGGCTGCTGGTCAAGTACGCCAAGGCCGGGCCGGTGGTGACCGAGCGGCCCCCGGCCAAGGACCCGTCGCTGCGCGGCCCGTCCGCGGACGAGGACGCCGACAAGCCGCTCGCCTTCGCGTACTGACCGGCACCACAGGGGATTTGAGGATCTGACATGCAACTCCACGACGTCTGGTTCGTGCTGATCGCGGTCCTGTGGATCGGCTACTTCTTCCTGGAGGGCTTCGACTTCGGGATCGGCATCCTCACCAAGCCGCTCGCCCGGAACACCGCCGAGCGCCGGGTGCTGATCAACACCATCGGCCCGGTCTGGGACGGCAACGAGGTCTGGCTGCTGACCGCCGGCGGCGCCACCTTCGCCGCCTTCCCGGACTGGTACGCGACCCTGTTCAGCGGCTTCTACATCCCGCTGCTGGTCATCCTGGTCTGCCTGATCGTCCGCGGCGTGGCCTTCGAGTACCGGGCCAAGCGCGACGGCGCCCGCTGGCAGCGCAACTGGGAGGAGGCCATCTTCTGGACCTCCCTGCTGCCGGCCTTCCTGTGGGGCGTGGCCTTCGCCAACATCGTCCGCGGCGTGGACATCGACGCGCAGAAGAACTACGTCGGCGGACTCGCCGACCTGCTCAACCCGTACGCGCTGCTCGGCGGCCTGGTGACGCTCACCCTGTTCACCTTCCACGGCGCGGTGTTCGCGGCCCTCAAGACCGTCGGCGAGATCCGCGAGCGGGCCCGCAAGGCGGCTCTCCAGGCGGGTCTGGCCGCCGCCGTCCTCGCCCTCGCCTTCCTGGTCTGGACCCAGGCGGACAGCGGCAACGGCCGCAGCCTGGTCGCCCTGACCGTCGCCGTGCTGGCCCTGGTCGCAGCCCTGGTGGCCAACCAACTCGGCCGCGAGGGCTGGGCGTTCATCCTCTCCGGGGCGACCATCGTGGCCGCGGTCGCGATGCTCTTCCTGGCGCTCTTCCCGAACGTCATGCCGTCCACGCTGAACCCGGCCTGGAGCCTGACCGTGACCAACGCGGCCTCCTCGCCGTACACCCTCAAGCTGATGACCATCGTGGCCGCCGTGTTCACCCCGCTGGTGCTGCTCTACCAGGGCTGGACGTACTGGGTGTTCCGCAAGCGGATCGGGGTGCAGCACATCCCGGGCAGCACCCACCAGCCCGCCGCCCCGCTCGACCAGGCCTGACGCCGTGAAGCCGGTCGACCCGAGACTGCTCGCCCACGCCCGCACCACCCGTGCCTTCCTCGCCGGATCCGTGCTCCTCGGCGGGGCGGGCGCGGCCCTGGTGGTCGCCCAGGCGAGCCTGATCGCCGAGATCGTGGTCCGCGCCTTCCAGCGCGGGGCCGGCCTCGGCGAACTGACCACCCCGCTGGTCCTGCTCGCCCTGACCGCCGTCGGCCGCGGGCTGGTCGGCTGGCTCACCGAACTCACCGCGCACCGGTCCGTCGCCCGGGTGAAGTCCACCCTGCGGCGCCGGCTGCTCGACCACGCCACCGCGCTCGGCCCGTCCTACCTGGCGGGCCGGCGCACCGGCGAGCTCACCGCCCTCGCCACCCGCGGCATCGACGCCCTCGACGACTACTTCGCCCGCTACCTCCCGCAGTTGGCGCTCGCCGTGGTCGTCCCGGTGATCGTGCTGCTGCGGATCGTCGGCGCCGACTTCACCTCCGCCGCGGTCATCGCCGGGACGCTGCCGCTCATCCCGCTGTTCATGGTGCTCATCGGGATGGCCACCCAGGCCCGGATGGACCGCCAGTGGAACTCCCTCGCCCGGCTCTCCCACCACTTCCTCGACGTCGTGGCGGGCCTGCCCACCCTCAAGGTGTTCAACCGGGCCCGCGCCCAGGCCGCCACCATCGCCCGGATCACCGCCGACTACCGCCGGGCCACCCTGCGCACCCTGCGGATCGCCTTCATCTCCTCCTTCGCGCTGGAGCTGCTCTCCACCCTGTCCGTGGCGCTGGTCGCGGTCACCATCGGCTTCCGGCTGGTCGACGGCACCCTCGACCTGGAGACCGGGCTGCTGATCCTGATCCTCGCCCCCGAGGTGTACTTCCCGATCCGCCAGGTCGGCGCGCTCTACCACTCCAGCGTCGAGGGGCTCACCGCCGCCGACGAGATCTTCCGGGTGCTGGAGACCCCGCTGCCCGCCGCGGGCACCCGCCCCGCCCCCGACCTCACCGGCGCCGTGATCACCGCCGAGGGCCTGACCGTACGCCACCCCGGACGCGCCCTGCCCGCCCTGGACGGCGCCGCGCTCACCTTGCGCCCCGGCTCCAGCACCGCCCTCACCGGGCCCAGCGGGGCCGGCAAGTCCACCCTGCTGGCCGTCCTGCTCGGCCTCACCGCCCCGCAGGCCGGCACCGTCCGGATCACCGCCGCCGACGGGCGGACGCACGACCTCGCCGAACTGGAACCCGGCAGCTGGCGGCGGCAGATCGCCTGGGTGCCCCAGCACCCCCACCTGTTCGCCGGGACGATCGCCGACAACCTGCGGCTCTACCGGCCCGAGGCGCCCGACGAGCAGCTGTGGACGGCGCTGCGGGCCGCCCACGCGCTCGACTTCGTCACCGACCTGGACGCCGAACTGGGGGAGGACGGCGCCGGGCTCTCCGCCGGCCAGCGCCAGCGCCTCGCCCTCGCCCGGGTGCTGCTCGCCGACGACCGGCCGCTGGCGCTCCTCGACGAGCCCACCGCCAACCTGGACGGCGCCTCCGAGGCGGCCGTCGTGGCCGCCGTCCGGGCCCTCGCCGAGGATCCGGCGCGCACCGTGCTGGTGGTCGCCCACCGGCCCGCGCTGCTGGCGGTTGCGGACCAGCGGGTCCGGCTCGCGGGGGCACCGGTCGAGCCGCAGCAGCCGGTCGCCCCGCCCACCCACGCGGCCCCGCCCCGAGCCGAAGGGCGCGCCGGTGCCGAAAGGGAGAGCGCGAGGGAGCGACGCAGGAGCGAGGGAGCGCCGACCGTCGGCGCCGGGTCGGAGCGCCCGGAGGCGAGCGGGCGAGTCACTGCCGAGCCCGCCGCCCCCCGGCTGGCGCTGTCCGTGCTGCTCGGCGCGCTCGCCCTCGGCAGCGCCGTCGCCCTGATGGCCACCTCCGGCTACCTCATCTCCCGGGCCTCCCAGATGCCCCCGGTGCTCTACCTGATGATGGCCGTCACCTCCGTCCGCGCCTTCGGCATCGGCCGCAGCGTCTTCCGCTACGCCGAACGGCTGGTCTCCCACGACGCGGTGCTGCGCACCCTCGGCACCCTGCGGGCCGCCGTGTACCGCCGGCTGACCGTGCTCGCCCCCGCCGGGCTGCCCGCCTTCCGGCGCGGCGACCTGCTCTCCCGGCTGGTCGCCGACGTCGACGCGATCCAGGACCACCACCTGCGCTGGCGGCTGCCCGCCGCCGTCGCGGCCGTGGTCTCGCTCGCCTCGGCCGTCGCGATGGGCGCCTTCCTGCCCTCCGCCGGGCTGGTGCTCGGCCTCGGACTGCTGCTCGCCGGGGTGCTGGTGCCCGCGCTGGCCGCCCGCTGGTCGGCCGACGCCGAGCGGCGCCAGGCGCCGGCCCGCGGGCGCCTGGCCACCGCGGTGGTGGACGGCCTGACCGGCACCGCCGAACTCACCGTGGCCGGCGCGCTGCCCGCCCGGCTGGCCGCCGTCCGCACCGCCGACGCCGCCCTCACCGGCCTCGCCGCCCGCTCCGCCGCCACCACCGCGCTCGGCACCGGGCTGATCGCCCTGCTCACCGGGCTGACCGTGGTCGCCGCGGCCGCCGTCGGCATCCAGGGGGTGCGCGGCGGCGCGCTCGCACCGGTCTGCCTGGCCGTCGTGGTGCTGACCCCGCTGGCCGCCTTCGAGGCCGTCACCGGGATGCCGCTCGCCGTCCAGGCCCGCCAGCGCAGCCGCGCCGCCCGGGCCCGGCTGGACGAGGTGCTGACCGCCCCCGCGCCGGTGTCCGAGGCGGCGGAGCCGGCCGCGCTGCCCGCGCAGCCGCTGCCCGTCGCGGTGCGCGGGCTGACCGTACGGCACCCCGGGCAGGCCGTGGACGCGCTCAGCGGCGTCGACCTCGACCTCGCGCCCGGCCGCCGGATCGCCGTGGTCGGCCCCTCCGGCTCCGGCAAGACCACGCTCGCCCAGGCGCTGCTGCGCTTCCTGGAGCCCGGCGCCGGGTCCGTCACCTTCGCCGCCGGTCGTCCACAGGCTGTGGACAGTCGCGCGCTCGCGGGCGAGGACGTCCGCCGGGTGATCGGCCTCTGCGCCCAGGACGCCCACGTCTTCGACAGCTCGCTGCGCGAGAACCTGCGGCTGGCCCGCCCCGACGCGGACGAGGACGAGCTGCGCGCCGCCCTCGCCGCCGCCCGGCTGCTGGACTGGACCGAGGGCCTGCCGGACGGCCTGGACACCATGGTCGGCGAGCACGGCGCCCGCCTCTCCGGCGGCCAGCGCCAGCGCCTCGCGCTCGCCCGGGCCCTGCTGGCCGACTTCCCCGTGCTGGTCCTGGACGAGCCCGCCGAACACCTCGACCTGCCCACCGCCGACGCCCTCACCGCCGACCTGCTGGCCGCCACCGCGGGCCGGACCACCGTGCTGATCACCCACCGGCTCGCCGGACTGGACGACGGCACCGTGGACGAGGTGCTGGTGCTGGAGGCCGGCCGGGTCGCCGAGCGGGGCCGCTGGTCCGAGCTGGTCGCCGACCCGGACGGGCGGCTGCACGAGCTGTGGCGCCGGGAGCGGGAGGCGGACGGGCTGCTGGAGGCGGTGGCGGTGTGACGGCGCACCGGCCTCCGTCCGGCCGCGTCGCCCCCCGCCCGGCTGCGTCGTCCTTCGGCTGAAAAGCGTACAAACTAGGCTTTCTCCATGGACCCCACGCCGGACCTCCCCGAGACCGCCCCCGAGCCCACCCCCCACCGGGTGCCCGAGATCGCCTCGCTCGGACTGGACACCCTGGTCACCGAGGTCGCGGAACGCCTGCAGTCGGCCGCCGCGGTCACCGACCGGATGCAGCGCCTGCTGGAGGCGGTGGTCTCCATCGGGGCCGGACTCGACCTGCACGCCACCCTGCACCGGATCGCCACCGGCGCCGCCGAACTCGTCGACGCCCGGTACGCGGCCCTCGGCGTGATCGCCCCCGGCGGGCACGGCCTGGCCGACTTCATCCACGTCGGCATCGACGACGCCACCGCCGCCGAGATCGGCGAACTGCCCGCCGGCCGCGGCATCCTCGGCGCGCTCATCGACCGCCCCGAGCCGCTGCGGCTCACCGACCTCGGCGCCGACCCGCGCTCGTCCGGCTTCCCGCCGCACCACCCGCAGATGAAGACCTTCCTGGGCGTGCCGATCCGGGTCCGCGAAGAGGTGTTCGGCAACCTCTACCTCACCGAGAAGAAGGGCGGCGGCGCCTTCACCCCCGAGGACGAACAGGTCGTGCACGCGCTCGCCGCAGCCGCCGGCGTCGCCATCGAGAACTCCCGGCTGTACGAGGAGGGCCGACGCCGCGAACGCTGGATCGCCGGCGCCGCCGCCGTCACCACCGCCCTGCTCTCCACCGAGCAGGCCGAGGGCGCGCTCACCGTCGCCGCCGAACAGGTACGGGAGTTGGCGGGCGCCGCGCTCGGCATGATCCTGCTGCCCACCGGCCCGGTCGGCGAAGGGGACTGCCAGATGCGCGTCGCCCACGCCTCCGGCGAGGCCGCCGAGTTCGTCCGCGGCGAGCTGCTGCCCAAGGACAGCTTCGCCGCCCAGCTGCTGGAGGGCGACAGCGTCCACCTCGACGACATGTCCAGTGACCCCACCGTGGTGATGCGGCTCGCCCGCAGCTTCGGCCCGTCGCTGGCCGTGCCGATGGTCGCCGCCGGGCGGGTGCTCGGCGGACTCTGCGTCTGGCGCTCGCGCGGCGCGCTGCCCTTCACCGACTCCGAGAAGCAGCTCGCCGAGACCTTCGCCTCCCAGGCCGCCCTCGCCCTGCGGCTCGCCGAGGGCCAGCGCGACCAGCAGCGGCTGGCGGTCTTCCAGGACCGCGACCGGATCGCCCGCGACCTCCACGACCTCGTCATCCAGCGGCTGTTCGCCACCGGGATGATGCTGGAGAGCGCCGCCCGCCGCTCCGTCGTCCCCGAGGTCAAGGTCGGCATCGGCAACGCGGTCGACGAACTGGACGCCACCATCCAGGAGGTCCGCACCACCATCTACGCCCTTCAGCACGACAACCACGGCGACGCCCCCGACACCCTGCGCACCCGCGTCCTGCGCGAGGCCAGCCAGGCCGCCGCCGCGCTCGGCTTCAAGCCCTCGGTCAGCTTTGTGGGCCCGGTCGAGAGCCTGGTCGGCGAGAACACCGGCCGCCAACTCCTCGCCGCCCTGCGCGAGATGCTCTCCAACACGGCCCGGCACGCCCGCGCCTCCCGGGTCGGCGTGGAGGTCGACGCGACCGTCCACCTGGCCGACGACGGCCGGCCCCTCGGCGGCGACCCCGAGTCGCTCGACCGGGCCGGGCGGCCCGGCGTACTGCTCACCGTCACCGACGACGGCGTCGGCATCCCCCAGGGCGGCCGGCGCAGCGGACTGCTCAACCTCACCCGGCGGGCCGAGGCCCTCGGCGGCGCCGCCTGGCACGAGCGGGGCCCCTACCGGAAGGGCGCCATGGTGCGCTGGACGGCCCGGCTATAAGGGTTCTTACACCGATAGGTGAAAGCTGAACGAGGGAGAACTTCCCGACCAACAGCGCAAGTTGTGAACGTTCTGGGCTTTCGGCGGTTCCGTGTGCACACATAGCTTGGCTCCCGTCCCGGAGGGGACGGCGCTGATCTGTACCACTGGACGGAGGGGCAGTGGACGGTTCCGGCCGCGGTCACACCGCAGCAGGGGCGAGTCGAGGGGGGTTCCGGACCGAGCGCGCACCGGACGGGCGCTACCGCTGGCAGCTGAAGGCTCCCAACGGCCGGGTGGTGGCGATCACCCCCGCGCTGTTCGAGACGCCCGGCGAAGCCGAGCGGGGCTTCGACGGACTGCGCATCGGCGCCGCCGAACTGACCGCGCGGATCACCCATGTCCGCGACGGGATCGGATGGGTCTGGGTCATCCCCGGATCGCGCAGCCTGCCCGAGGTGCGCTCCAGCCGCGCGTACGAGCGGTACGCGACGTGCCAGAACGCCTTCCGCCGGTTCGTCGTGCTGCTCGCCAAGCAGCCACCGCGCGAGGCGCCCGTACGCGAGGCGCCTGTACGCGACGTGCCCGTGCGTGACGTGCCCGCCCGCGACCTGCCCGCGCGGGAACTCCCGCGGAGACCCGTGCCGTCGAGACGCCCCGATGGCCGCTGAGCGGCGCGGACCGCGGCTGCTGATCGTGCCCGCGGCCGACCGCTGCGTGGGCTGGGCGCTGCGCGCCGCCAACGGACGGCCGCTCGGCGTCGGCGTGCGGACGTACCGCAGCGAGGACGAACTCGCCGAAGCGGTGCGCGAACTGATCATCGAACGGGCCGCGCTGCGCTGCTCGACCGCCCAGGCCGAGGGCCGCCAGTGGGTCTGGTCCGCCCACCTGCCGGTGCGCACCACCCGCCCGGGAGCGGCCGCCGGCGTGCCGGTCGCCCGCAGCGCCCGCGGCTACCTGCGGCGCGACCAGTGCCAGGCGGGCGTCGAGGGCTTCCTGGCCGGACTGCAGTGGGTGGGGCAGGAGTTGCGGCGGTCCGGACGGGACGGCCGCTGGCCGCTGTAGCCGGTGCTCCGTCCGTGCTGTCCCGGTGAAGCGGAGGTTTCCGGCAACACCCCGAGCCGCCTCCTGGAGAAGAACGTCGACCGGGTTCGGCCACCCCGTAACGCCCCTGTCGCGTCCACGCTGACCAGTGCCTAAACCTCGTCGAACCGATGAGTCGACAATCCCCGGCCGCCCTCGACCACCCTTCCGACCGAACCTCCCGGCCGGACAGGATCTGCACTGCCGGAGCGGCCGCAGCAGACACGGCCCCCCGGCCCCGAACTCCCCCCGGAGCACGGGTTCACGCGATGTACGTCTCTCCCACGGAGGAAGAGGAACATGCGTAAGACCGCTGCCAAGCTGCTCACCGTCGCCGCGCTGGCGACCTCGCTCGTCACCGTCGTCTCCGGCGCGGCCGTCGCCGACCCGGCCGCCGGTGTCACCCCGGCCGCCCAGGACATCGTGGGCGTCGGCTCGGACACCACCCAGGCCGTGCTGAACCAGTTCTCCGCCGACTACAACGCCTCCCTGGGCTCCGGCTCCACCCTGCCGCACCTGTACAGCTGGGACGCGACCGGCGGCTCGCCGATCACCACCAAGACCGGCGCGACCTCGATCACCCGCCCGAACGGCTCCGGCGCCGGCATCGCCGCGCTGAACGCCAACACCAGCGCGACCGTGGACTTCGCCCGCTCCTCGCGCGACCCGCAGTCCACCGACCCGAACACCTTCGACTTCGTCGCCTACGCGACGGACGCGGTGTCCTGGGCGGCCCAGAACGGCGGCCACGCGCCGGCCAACCTGACCACGCAGAACCTGAAGGACATCTTCAACTGCAACGTCACCACCTGGAACCAGATCGACCCGAGCCTGTCGACCAACACCATCAAGCCCTTCCTGCCGCAGGCCAACTCGGGCACCCGCGCGTTCTTCCTGAAGACGCTCGGCGTCACCACCATCAACTCCTGCGTCACCCAGGGCGTCCAGGAGAACCAGGGCAGCGACGCCGCGCTGAACGACCCCGACGCGCTGGTCCCCTACTCCGTCGCCCACTACATCGGCCAGGTGTACTACAGCCGGGGCAGCGGCAACGACGTGCAGGGCCCGCTGACCATCCGCAGCATCGACGGCGTCGCCCCGGTCGACACCACCAACAAGGTGATCACCGACGCCTTCGCGGGCACCAACTACGCCCGCTCGGTGTACAACGTCCTGCGCCACGCCGAGTTCGTCGCCACCGACACCCACGGCACCGCGCTGCAGGCCATCTTCGGCACCAACGGCTGGATCTGCACCAACTCCACCGCGACCGCCGACCTCCAGAGCTTCGGCTTCCTGCCGCTGCCGGCCGGCGCCTGCGGCAGCACCATCCACTCCTGATCGACCCCGTACGACCCGGCGGCCACGGACCTGGTGCCCGTGGCCGCCGGCCTTCGGGCCGCCGGCCGTGGCGGACCCGGGAGGGCCGACGCTGCCGGCCACAACGCGACCCTCCCGAGTCCTGACACGACCTCCGAACCCTTCTGACCACCTGTCACCACCGCACCACCTCACCTCTCCCAGGGAGTACAACATGGCAAGAATCGGCGCCCGTCTCGCTGCCACCGGGGCGGCCGTGGTCCTCGGGATCACCGGCTTCAGCAGTGTGGCCGCGGCCGACGGCACCGTCGCCACGACCACCGCGCCCACCGGCAGCGCGGTGATCACCGTCGATCAGCAGTTCCTGGCCAACACCGCGCTCAACGGCATCGTCGTCCTCCCGCTGCCCTCGGCCACGGCGGACGACACCAACAACGTGCTCACCACGACCTTCCCGGTGACCGGTGGGGTCGCCAACATCCCGGCCTTCAACGGCTCGGTGCAGTTCGGCGGCGGCCTGCTGTTCGTGAACCTCAACAACGGCAAGAACGTGGCCTTCAAGCAGCTCGACTTCGCCGTCCGGGCCTGGAACTTCTCGGGCGTCCCGGACGGCGGTACCACCTCGGTGGCGCTGCTGGACCCGCGCGGCTTCACCCAGCGGGGGCGTACCGGCACCACCCAGACGGTGTCGGCCACCAGCCTCCAGGTGGACGCGGCCGGGGCGCAGTACCTCGACACCGCGCTCGGCACCACGTACTTCACCGGCGGCCAGTCGGTGGGCTCGCTCGCGCTGTCCTACACCCCCGGCAGCTGATCCGGCGCTCCGCGGGGAGCATTCGCCGGTCGACGGGCCCGCGCTCCGGCGCGGGCCCGCTCGTGCGCAAGGGGAGTTCCCAACTCCGTTCCAGGGGAGCCGCGTTGTGTTCTCGTACACCCTGTCGACCGGATCCGGACACGTCCGGCTGGCCGAATGGTGGGTACTGGGAGTGCCCGGCCGTCGGCATGCCCGATTCCCTTTGCGCCGGCTCCTGGGCGGCGCGGATTCGCACGGAGGTGCCCGCCATGAGAGTCCGACTGCCCGACCGGAGGGATCCGGGGTGGTGGCGCCGCCGCCTCCCGGCGGCCGCGCTGGTGTGGTCGGTGGTGGTGGCCCTCGGGGTGGTGCCGATCGGCCTGGGCGCCGGGCCGCAGGCGGTGGCGGAGTCCTCCACCGTGACGGTCCAGGGGCCGGCCCTGTTCGACCCGAAGAACCCCGGGACGCCCGGCAAGCCCGGGAGCATCACCGTCTCGCAGACCAGGGACCTCACCAACCAGGTGGTCCAGGTCTCCTGGAGCGGCTTCACGCCGACCGTGGACGGCGTCGGCAACCCGCGACCGACGGCGCACCGCGCGGACGCCACCACCTTCTACGCCGTGCGCATCTACGAGTGCCAGGGCGCGACGCCCAACATCACCGACTGCTACGACAGTTCGCTGTACGGCGGGGACGCGTCGGCGGGCTTCCAGCAGCAGGCCCCCAAGGTGACGGCCCCGGACTTCCCGAGCAACATGGTGATCGCCCCGACCGGCCCGGACGGCTCCGGAGCCGCGGACATCCAGCTGTACACCTCGGATCAGAGCCCGCACCTGGGCTGCGACGCCACCCACGCGTGCTCCCTGGTGGTGGAGGCCAACTACGGCGGGGACAGCCTCGGGGCGACCACCAAGGACCGCACGGTGGACTGCGCGAACCACACCGTCGACAAGCAGCGCTCCCGCACCACCGCAGCCGACGCGGTGTTCAACCGGGTCGCCATGAACGGGATGTCGAGCGGTGAGCAGTGCGCCTGGGCGAACGCCAAGGTGATCCCGCTGTCCTTCGCGCCGACGCCCGCCGCCTGCGACTCGCAGGCGCCCGCGTTCGTCTCCGAGGGGCTGGAGATGGCCAACCGGGCGGTCCAGAAGTGGCGGGCCGGCCTGTGCATCGGCGACTCGCCGCTGTCGTTCCAGTACCTGTCCGCCAGCGGCGAGCCGCAGGCCCGCAGCCGCTTCCTCTCCGGGACGACGGACGTGGCCCTGACGGCGCGGCCGGACACCGACCCTCCGGCGCGCCCGTACGTCTACGCGCCGCTGGCGACCTCGGGGGTGTCGGTGGTCTTCCTGGTCGACGACTCGGCGACGGGACGGCAGATCAGGGACATGAAGCTGAACGCCCGGCTGCTGGCGAAGCTGCTCACCCAGTCCTACTCGCCGAAGGGCGCCGTCGACTCGGTGAAGGGGAACCCGACCTGCATCTTCGCGGACCCGGAGTTCCTGGCGCTGAACCCGCTGCCCGACTCCTCCGGGCTCAAGTGGCCGAAGTTCTGCAACGTCAACGAGTTCGCCCCGACCGTCGTGGGCGGGACGACCGACCTGGTCTACCAGCTGACCTCGTGGATCGCCGCCGACCCGGACGCCGCGCGGTTCCTGGACGGCGAGCCCGACCCGTGGGGCATGCACATCGACACCTACTACCTGCGGCCCGCGTTCTCCGGCTACCCGGTCGACACCTTCATCCGGCAGGACTCGTCCGGGATCGACAAGCCCAAGCCCACGAACGAGGAGCAGCACTGGCGCGAGTTCGAGTGGAACCCGGTCACCTCGGGGCTCGGCGACCTGGTCCGCAGGACCCTGCAGAACAAGCCCAGTTGCATCCAGGCGACGCTCAACGGCGCGGGCGGCCATGACGCCTGCGTGCCGATGGAGCCCGGCACCCGGACGCTGTTCTCGATCATGGACACCGGCCAGGCCAAGGCCTACTCCCTCCCCGAGGCCCAACTGCTGAACCCGGCGGGCTCGTTCGTCTCGCCGAGCACCACCGGCTTCCAGGCCGCCGTCGCCGACATGACCGTCGACGCCTCCACCGGTGTGCAGTCGCTGCCGTACGGGACCGCCGACACGGCCTACTCGCGCGACCACCGGGCCTACCCGCTGACCACCGTGCAGTACGCCATGGTGCCGACCCAGGGCGTCCCGGCCGACAAGGCGGCGGCGATCACCAGGTTCCTGCGGAGCACGACGACCAGCGGCCAGGTCTACGGCAACGAGCCGGGCCACCTGGCGCCGGGCTTCCTGGCGCTCACCAGCGCCCAGCGGGCCCAGGCGGCGGACGCCGCCACCCACGTGGAGACGCAGGACGCCAAGCTGCCCGGCAACCAGGCCGCGCCGCCGAACCCGCCGGCCGTCACCCCCGCCGACGGGGGCACGGCCGGGGGCACCGCGGCGGAGGGCTCGGCGGGCGGTGCCACCACCCCGGTCAGTGCCGCGGCCGGCGACGCCACGACCGGCGGGGGCTCCGGCTCCGGCGAGGCCACGACCGGCGGCCTCGGGGCCGGCACGGCGGCGGCCGGTGGCACCGGCGCGGCGGCTGCCGCGGTCGGCGGGAAGGCCCCGAGTGCCACGCCGAGCGCGCCCGGCAAGTCGCTGAGCGCCGCGCCCGTCGCGGCCGGGACACCGGCGGCGGACCGCTCCGGCGCCGCCCGGCTGCTCCTCCCGATCGCGCTGATCGGCGGCCTGGTGCTGCTGGTCGGCGGGCCGGCGGCGCTGATCCTGGGCGGCACACCGGCTGGGGAGCGGACGCTGGCGGGGCTGCGGAGCGGCTGGTCGCGGCTGCGCCGTCGGCCCTGAGGGCACGAGGGCTCGACGGGACCGCCGTTCCGGTCCCGTCGGGCCCTCGGTCGCTCTGATCAACTCCCTGATGTGCAAAGGCAGTTGATCGGAGTCGAACGGGTGGCCGGATTCCGTCCGGCCCGCGCCGGTCGGCCGGTGATCACCGTCCGACCCGCCAACTCCTGCACCCAACTGCCTCGTTGGGGTCTCGTACACACGCGCGACCCGATGCGGCCACCTCCGGATGGCCGAATGGGTACGCACCGGAACCGCCGCCCGCCGCCAACCGGCCGTCCCCCGCACCGACTTCGCGCCACCGTCCAGTCCGGGCGCCGCCCGGCATCCGCACCCGAGCACGGAGAGCAGAGCATGACAGCCGCCGCCGAGCCCGCGGCCTCGTCCGCCGGGCCCCCGGGCACACCCGACCGCGGAGCCGACGCCGACGTCCCGCGCACCATCACCGCCCCCGCGACCCCCGGCGACCGGGTGTTCCGCGGCGTGCTGCGGGTGGCCGGGCTCTCGGTGTTCGCGATCATGGGCCTGATCGCGTTCTTCCTGCTGCTGCGCGGCTCGGACGCGCTGCGCGCCGTGGGCTGGTCGTTCCTGACCGAGCAGAAGTGGCAGACCGCGGCGCACACCTTCGGCATCGCCGCCGTCCTGCCGAACGGCCTGCTGATCGCCGTGATCGCGCTGGTCATCGCCGTTCCGGTGGCGCTCGCCACCGCGATCTTCATCTCCGAGTACGCGCCCGCCCGGCTGCGCGCCTCGCTGGTCTCGCTGATCGACCTGATGGCGGCGATCCCGAGCATCATCTACGGCCTGTGGGGGTTGTTCTTCCTCCAGCCGCGGATCATCGGTTTCAGCCGCTGGCTCTCCAACCACCTCGGCGACACGATCCCGTTCCTGAAGGTGCGCACCGGCGACATCGGGACCTCCTACACCTCCTCCACCTTCATCGCGGGCGTCGTCGTCTCGCTGATGATCATCCCGATCGTCACCTCGCTCAGCCGGGAGGTCTTCTCCCAGGCCCCACAGGGCGAGCGGGAGGGCGCCTACGCGCTCGGCTCGACCCGGTGGGGGATGGTGCGCACGGTGGTGCTGCCGTTCGGCCGGGGCGGCGTGATCGGCGCGATCATGCTGGGCTTCGGCCGGGCCATGGGCGAGACGATCGCGGTCGCGCTGATCATCTCGCCGAACTTCAAGGCCATCACCCACATCCTGGAGAACGGCGCCAACTCGATCTCGGCGCTGATCGCACTGCGCTTCGGCGAGTCGGACGCGCTCTCGCTCTCCGCGCTGATGGCGGCCGGCCTGGTGCTGTTCGCGCTGACCCTGCTGGTCAACGTGGCGGCCGGCTTCGTGATCAACCGGTCCCGTTCCGGGGCCTCCACCGCCGACTGAGGCGGCGTACGGACATGACCGGTCCCGTGCGGACCCCCGAGGACACCCCCGCCGACACCCCGGCTGAGACCCCGTCGAAGGGAACGACCCGATGACCACGCTCGACCTGCCTCCGGCCGACGCCGCGGCGCCCGGACCGGGGGCCGCCGCGCCCGCGGCCGGCCCGGCGGAGCCGCGTCCGGAGAAGCGGGTGAAGCTCGGCGGCGTGACCCGCGAGGACGTGTTCACCGTGGCCGGCTCGGCGATCGGCTCGCTGGCGCTGAACTGGATGCTGTACGAGCGGGTGCTGCCGTTCAGCGGCGCCTTCGGCTTCCTGGTCTGCTGGTACCTGCTGTTCCTGGGCGCCTACTTCACGCTCGGCCGGCTCCAGTGGGGCCCGCTGCTGGTGCGCGAGCGCTTGGTGTCCGTGGTGGCGTGGAGCGCCGGCCTGCTGGTGCTGGCCCTGATCGTCGACCAGGTCGGCTACCTGGGGGTGCGCGGGTACGAGGCGGCCCAGCACCTCAACTTCTTCACCGAGTCGATGGAGCGGACCGCCGCGCTCTCCCCGATCACCTCCGGCGGCGCGCTGAACGCGATCGTCGGCTCGCTCGAACAGGTGGGCCTGGCCACGCTGTTCGCGGTGCCGCTGGGCATCGCCGCGGCGATCTTCATGTCCGAGGTCGGCGGCCGGATGGCCAAGCCGGTGCGGACCCTGGTCGAGGCGATGACGGCGCTGCCGTCGATCGTCGCGGGCCTGTTCGTGCTCGGCATCGTGATCCTCACCCTCGGCTTCGACAAGAGCGGCTTCGCGGCCTCGCTCGCCCTCACGGTGATGATGATGCCGATCGTCACCCGGGCCTCCGAGGTGGTCATCCGGCTGGTGCCGGGCACCCTGCGCGAGGCCTCCTACGCGCTCGGCGGCAGCCAGTGGCGGACGGTGTGGAACGTCGTCCTGCCGACCGCCCGGCCCGGCCTCGTCACGGCGGTCGTGCTCGGCGTGGCGCGCGGCATCGGGGAGACCTCGCCGGTGCTGCTGACCTCGGGCTTCACCCCGCAGTTCAACGCCGACCCGTTCCACGAGCACCAGGTGTCGCTGCCGCTGTACATCTGGAACTACGTCAAGCAGCCCTACCCCGAGATGGTCGCGCGCGCCTTCGCGGCGGGGCTGACCCTGATGGCCCTGGTGCTGATCCTGTTCGTCACCGCGCGGGTGCTCGGCGGCCGCCGCCCCGGTGAGCTGACGCGCGGGCAGCGGCGCCGGATCGACCGGGAGGCGCGGCGGGCCGAGAGCGCCGCCCGGTCCACCCGGCGGGCCGGGACGGTCCGTCCGGTCGCGGTCGCCCGCTCGACCGTCGCCCGCTCGACCGGAGCCCACCCGAGCACGGCCCGAACGGCCGTCCACCCCACCGCGGCACTGCCCGGGAACAGCTGATGACCCACCCAACCACCCTCCGTACCAGAGGAGTTCTCATGTCATGGGAGGCCGCAAGGCGCTCCGTGGCCCGTGTCCTGGCGGGACTGCTGTCCTTGCTGCTCGCCTCGGGCACCCTGCTGTTCGGGCAGGCCGCACCGGCCTTCGCCGCATCGGTCGCGCTGAGCGCCGACGGGTCCAGCTGGGCCGGACCGGCCATCGACCAGTGGCGCCAGGACGTCGGGCCGCAGGGCATCCAGATCAGCTTCAACCCGGTGGGCTCGGCCGCCGGCCGGACCGCCTGGAGCAACGGCCAGGACGACTTCACCGCCTCCGACGTGCCGTTCCGCAGCTCCGAGGACACCGGCCTCAACTCCGGTGCCCGCACCAGCGGTCAGGGCACCAGGGAGAACCCGGTCTACGGCTTCTCCTACGTGCCGATCACCGCGGGCGGCACGACCTTCATGTACAACCTGGTGGTCGGCGGCAAGCAGGTCCGCGACCTGCGGCTGTCCCCGCAGACCATCGTGGACATCTTCACCAACAAGATCACCAACTGGAACGACCAGAAGGTCACCGCCGACTACGGCAAGCAGCTGCCCAACCTGCCGATCACCCCGGTGGTCCGCTCGGACGGCTCCGGCGCCACCGCCCAGTTCACCCGCTGGATGGAGCACACCCACAAGGACCAGTGGGACGCCTACTGCTCCTCGGTCAACGGCACCACCTGCGGTGACTACACCGAGTTCTTCCCGCCGTCCGGCCGGATGGTCGCCCAGAACGGCTCCGACGTCGTGGCCGGCTACATCAAGGCGGCGGCCGGCCTCGGCACCATCGGCTACGACGAGTACGCCTTCGCCAAGCGCAGCAACTGGCCGGTCGTGAAGGTGCTCAACCAGGCCGGCTACTACTCGCTGCCGACCGCCTCCAACGTGGCCATCGCGCTCACCGCCGCCAAGATCCGCGGCGTGGACGACGACACGCCGGCGTCCGACCCGAACTACCTGCAGCAGAACCTCGACGGCGTCTACACCATGGACGACCCGCGCTCGTACCCGATCTCCAGCTACAGCTACGTGATCGTGCCGCGGGCCGGCGCCGAGCTGCCCCCGCCGGGCCGCTTCAACAACGACAAGGGCGCCGCGCTCAGCCGCTTCCTCGCCTACGTGCTCTGCCAGGGCCAGGGCGAGGCCGACGGCCTCGGCTACTCGCCGATCCCGCGCGGCCTGGTGAAGGGCGGGCTGCTGCAGACCAAGTCGATCCCCGGCAACGCCAGCCCGGTCAACCCGGACACCCTGTCCAACTGCGCCAACCCGACGTTCAACTCGGCCGGCGAGCTGACCGTCCTCAAGAACGCCCCGCAGCCGAGCCCCTGCGACAAGCAGGGTTCCCCGCTGGACTGCACCGTGCAGAACGGCCAGGCGGTCAAGACCGGTTCGGGCGGCACCGGCGGCTCCGGCGGCACGGGCGGTTCCGGCGGTTCCGGGGGCACGGGCGGCGGCGCCGCCGGCGGCACGGGCGGCACCGGCCACGGCGACGGCTCCGGGGGCGGCGCGGGTGGCGGCGGTGACGCGGCCGGTACCGGCGGCGCCGCGGCGGGCGGCGACCCGAACGCCGCCGCGGCCGGGGACCCGAACGCGGGCGGCGACGGCTCCGGCGACGCGGTCGACCCGCAGACCGGCCAGGTGGTCGCGCGCGGCCGGGGCGGCTCCACCGAGGTCGCGGCCAACGTGGTCGAGGTGAGCGGCAAGCCCGAGGACTGGATGCTCTCCTCGCTGACCGCCGTCGAACTGCTCGCCGTCGTCCTCGTCCCGCCGCTGCTCGGCCGCCGGCTGCTGCGCCGGCGCAAGGGCTCGGGCGGTGCCTCGTGACGGCACCGGTCCTGGAGAAGCCGGTCGTCCCGCCGCCGTCCGTGCCGTCCGCGGTGGCCGCGGCGGGCCCGGCGGCCGGGCCGGAGACCCGGGTCACCCCCGCCCGGCGCCGCTTCCTCCAGGGCGCCTGGGCGGTCAGCCTGCTGGCCGCGCTGGTGCTGGGCTTCGTCGGCTTCCTGTTCACGCTCTCGCACGTCCAGGAGCGGCACTACCAGTCGACGGCGTACAAGACCTTCCAGGACCAGCTCGCCCGCGCCGTCGCCCCGACCGGCGCGGCCGCCGACGGCGACCCGGTGGCGCTGGTGGACATCCCGGCGATCGGCCTCCACCAGACCGTGGTGGTCGAGGGCACCACCGGCCGGGACCTGATGCGCGGCCCCGGCCACCGCCGGGACACCGCGCTGCCCGGCCAGGGCGGGGTCGCGGTGCTGTTCGGCCGCGGCGCCACCTTCGGCGCGCCGTTCGCCCGGCTGTCCGAGCTGCGGGTCGGCGACCGGATCGAAACCACCACCGGGCAGGGCAAGTTCACCTACGTCGTCAACGTGTACGGCGACGGCGACCACCCGATCACCGACCCGGCCCGCAACCGGCTGGTGCTGGTCACCGGCGACTCCGACTGGATCCCCGGCTCCACCGTGATGGTCGGCGCCCGGCTGGAGGGCGACCCGGAGCAGAACCCCGGCGGCCGCCCCGCCGCCGTCGGGTACGACAAGGCGCTGGCCGCGGACAAGGGCGCGTTGGCCACGCTGCAGCTGTGGTCGCTCGCGCTGCTGTGCGCGGTGGCCGGGGCCCTGCTGCTGGCCCGGTACTGGCGCCGCTCGACCGCCTACCTGAGCGCCGCGCCGGTGGTCGGCGCGCTGCTCTGGGCGGTCTACGAGAACGCCGCCGCCCTGCTGCCCAACCTCTACTGACGCGCGCCCGGAGGACGTACCGATGACCGACACCGCCGACACCACGCACCAGCCGCACGACGCGGCGCTCGACCCGGCCGCCGACACCCTCACCCTCCCGCCGGTCCCGCCGGCCCCCGGCCCCCACGACGGGGTGCTGGCCGGGCTGGAGACCCGGGACGTCTCCGCCTGGTTCGGCAGCCGCAAGGTGCTGGAGCGGGTCTCGCTGGCGATGCCGGCCGGCGAGGTCACCGCGCTGATCGGCCCGTCCGGCTGCGGCAAGTCCACCTACCTGCGGATCCTCAACCGGATGCACGAGATGGTGCGCGGCGCCGCCCTGGCCGGCGAGGTGCTGCTGGACGGGGACGACGTCTACCGGCCCGGACGGCGCCCCGCCGAGGTGCGGCGCCGGATCGGCATGGTGTTCCAGCGGCCCAACCCGTTCCCGGCGATGTCCATCCAGGACAACGTCTCCAGCGGGCTCAAACTGGCCGGGATCAAGGTCTCCAAGGAGGAGCGCCGGCACCTGGTGGAGACCAGCCTGCGGCGCGCCGGGCTGTGGGACGAGGTGGCCACCCGGCTGCACACCCCGGGCGGCTCGCTCTCCGGCGGTCAGCAGCAACGCCTGTGCATCGCACGGTCATTGGCCGTCTCGCCGGACATCCTGCTGATGGACGAGCCGTGCTCGGCGCTCGACCCGACCTCCACCCGCCGGGTCGAGGAGACCATCGCGGAGCTGCGCGGGCGGCTCACCATCGTGATCGTCACCCACAACATGCAGCAGGCCCAGCGGGTCTCCCAGACCTGCGCGTTCTTCCTGGCCACCCACGACACCCCGGGCCGGATCGTCGAGGCCGGGCCCACCGCCCAGGTCTTCGGCAGCCCGCGTGACCAGCGGACCTCCGACTACGTCAACGGCCGCTTCGGCTAAGGGAGTCGGAGCGCCAGGGGAGTCGGAGGGGCTCGGCGGGTCGGAGCGGCTCGGCGGGTCGGAGGGGCGCGGCGGGGCGGAGCGGCTAGCGGAGCTTGATCAGCTCCTCCAGCACCGCCGCGACGCCGTCCTCCTCGTTGCTCACCGTGTGCAGCGGCACCGCCGCCAGCACCTGCGGGTGCGCGTTGGCGACGGCGTACGCGGTGCCGGCCCAGGCCAGCATCTCCAGGTCGTTCGGCATGTCGCCGAAGGCGACCACCTCGGCCCGGTCGATCCCGTGCTCGGCGCACCAACGGGCCAGCGTGCTGGCCTTGGTGACGCCGGGCGCGCTGATCTCCAGCAGCGGGATCGGCGAGGAGCGGGTGATCTCGGCCAGGTGCCCGGCCGCCGTACGGGCCTCGGCGAGGAAGGGGTCCGGGTCGAGGTCGGGGTGCTTGGCCAGCAGCTTGAACAGGTCCCGCACCGGGCCGCCGTCCGCCAGCAGCTCCTCGGCCGGGCCGATCGCCCGCACCTCGTCGTCGCCCCACATCAGCACCTCGTACCCGGGCTCCCGGGCCCAGCCGTCCGCGTACTCGAACGCGAAGGCGGTGCCGGGCAGCTTCGCCCGCAGCGCCTCGACCACGGCCAGCGTGGTCTCCGCCGACATCGGGAAGTACTCGATCAGCTCGCCGCCGCGCCGCACGTCCACGATCGCGCCGCCGTTGGAGCAGATCGCCACCCCGTGACCGCCGATGTGCGGGCTCACCTGCTGCATCCAGCGCGGCGGCCGGCCGGTCACGAACACCACCTGCACCCCGGCCGCCTCGGCCGCCGCCAGGGCCGCGGCGGTGCGATCGCTGACGGTGCCGCCCGAGCACAGCAGGGTGCCGTCCAGGTCGGTGGCGATGAGGCGGGGAGCGCTGCGGGGTTCGGTCACCGGTCCATCTTCGCCCATCGCCGCCGCCGTCGACTCCGGCGGTACCCGACCCGCACCCGACCTGACCGTAGGGACGGGTTCCGGCCCTTCCGGCGCCGCTTTCCGGCCGATCCGCCCCCGTCCGGGGTGTCGCCGCGGCCCGGCGGGCAGGAACCCCCTGGTCACCCCGTCGGCAGGAAGAGCCATGCCCACTCGCCAGCTCCGTGACGAGCCGCCCCCGACCCTCCCCTCCCCGGATCCCGACGCCGCCTCCCGCGAGCCGGTCCTGCTCGGCGAGGTGCTCTTCCACACCCTCGCCGAGCTCGCCCGCCGCACCCCGGACCAGCCGCCGGCCTTCCCGGCGCAGCGCACCCGCCCGCACCCCTGACGGGCCTCAGCCCAGCTGGGCCAGGCCCTCGGTGGCGATCCTCTCGAAGACCGCGAGGTCGTTCTGGTAGATCGAGTCCGGGACGGGCCAGTGGATCACCAGCTCGGTGACGCCCAGCTCCCGGTAGGTGCCGGCCCAGTCCACGAAGGCGTCCAGCGACTGGAGCGGCTTCTCCGCCGTCGAGCCCTGGAGCAGCATCTTCTCCAGCGTCGCCACGTCCCGGCCCTCGGCCTCGCAGGCCGCCGTCAGCTTCTCGATCTGTGCGGCGATCACCCCGGGCGCCTGCTCCACCGGCACGTCCGCCGGGCCCTTCGGGTCCCCGTACGTCACCCAGCCCTGCCCGTACTCGGCGGCCAGCCGCATCCCGCGCGGCCCGGCGGCGGCCACGTAGAACGGCACCCGCGGCGTCTGCACGCAGCCGGGGATGTTCCGCGCCTCGACCGCAGAGTAGTACGTGCCCTCACGCGTCGTGGCGTCGCTGCGCAGCAGCTCGTCCAGCAGCGGCAGGAACTCCCCGAACCGGTCCGCCCGCTCCTTCGGCGACCACGCCTCCTGTCCCATCGCCGTCGCGTCGAAGCCCGTCCCCCCGGCCCCGATCCCCAGCGTGACCCGCCCGCCGGACACGTCGTCCAGCGTGATCAGCTCCTTCGCCAGGGTCACCGGGTGCCGGAAGTTCGGCGAGGTCACCAAGGTCCCGAGCCTGATCCGCTCGGTCGCGCACGCCGCCGCCGTCAGGGTCGGCACCGACCCGAACCACGGCTCGTCCCGGAACGACCGCCAGGACAGGTGGTCATAGGTGTACGCGGCATGGAACCCGAGCTCCTCGGCCCGCCGCCAGATCTTCTGCCCCTCGCTCCACCGGTGGATGGGGAGGATCACCGTGCTCAGTCGCATACCGCCGACCCTACGGCAGCCGTCAGCGGCTCCCGGTCGGACTCAACGCAGCAGCCAGCTCAGCAGGGCCGTCGCGATGAACACCGTGCCGGACGCCAGCCAGACCGCGCGCGCGGTCAGCCACCCCGGGCCTGCCAGGGGCCGGGACTGCGGGACGGGAGCCAGCAGCGCGTCCGCGAAGGCCCGGGCGGTCGGCGGTCGGTCCGCCGGCTCGACGGACATCGCAGCCCGTAGCAGCAGGGCGAGGTTCGGTGGGAGCTCCGCTCCGGCTGGGAGCGTCGGCAGCGTCGAGGCCGTCGGCTGCCCGGTCATCAGGGCCGTGGCGCGTCCGCCCGGGCCGAACGGCTTCCGCCCGGTCAGCAGCTCGTAGGCCACGACGGCCAGCGCGTACACGTCGGCCCTCCCGTCGAACCCGCCGGTCTGGAAGGCCTGCTCCGGTGCCATGTACGCGGGCGTGCCCGTGGTCACCGTCAGCCCGGACGCGTCGGCCAGTTGCTTCGCGCTGCCCAGATCCGCCACCAGCACCGCGGCGGGCGCGGGGCCGGTGGCGAGCAGCAGGTTGGACGGCTTGACGTCGCGGTGCACCACGCCCGCCTCGTGCAGGACCTGGACCGCGTAGCCCGCCTCCGCGGCCAGCCGCAGCGCCTCCTGCGGGTCGCACCGCCCGACCCGGTCCGCCAGGGTGCCGCCGCGTACGTAGTCCATGACGAAGTAGGGCCGGTCCTCCTGCACCCCGACGTCGTGCACCCGGACCACCCGCGGGCTGGCGATCCGGCGCAGCAGCCTCGCCTCCACCAGGAACCGCTCGCGCACATCGGCGTTGGCGGCCCAGTTCTCGGCCAGCACCTTCACCGCGACCTCGGTGTCGAGCTCCGGATCGTAGGCCTTCCAGACCGTCGCGAAGGAGCCGGCTCCGAGGCGCTCCAGGAGGAGATAACGGCCGAGCTTGCGCATGTGGCAGCATTCTGCCGGAGCCGGGGGGAGCGCGGAACTCCCGTGCGGCGGGTGGGCTGCCAGGCGGGACGAAACGGGGGATCCGGGTGTTCGAGGAAGTCGAGCTGGAACGGTTCGTGACGGCCGCTCAGGCGGGCGACGCGGAGTCGATGGAGTACCTGCTGGCCAAGCTGCGGCCGGTGGTGCTGCGCCGCTGCTCGCGCTTCCTGCCCCACCACGCCGACGCGGAGGAGGCCGCGCAGGACGCGCTGCTGTCCATCAGCACGCACCTGGGCGACTACGGCGGCCGAGGCTCCTTCCTGGGCTGGGTGACGGTGATCGCCTCGAACGCCGCCCGGTCCACCTACCGCTCGATGCGCCGGCGCGCCGAGGACAGCCACGCCGACCTCCCCGAGTCCGCCGACCCGCGCACCACCAGCGTCATCGCCGGGACCAGGCTCGACCTGATGGAGGCGCTGGCCGCGCTGGAGCAGCAGCACCCCACCCTGGTGGAGGCCTTCGTGCTGCGCGACCTGGGCGACCTGACCTACGTCCAGGTGGCCGAGGAGCTGGGCGCCCCGTTGGGCACGGTCAAGGACCGCATCCACCAGGCCCGCCGCTTCATGCGCGAGCGCCTGGTCACCGGTCCGTGAACGGCGGTCCCGCGGCGGGCGGCGGCCACGCCGTCGTCCGGCTCCGGTCCGCCGTCGCCGCCCTGGTGGCGGCCGCCGCGCTCGGGCTGGCGGCCGGCCGGTTCGTCCTGCCACCGCCCCCGGGCGGGTCCGCCCCGGCGCCCGCGTCCTCGGCGACCGGCTCCGCCTCGCCGACCGGTGCGACCGGTGCGACCGGGCCGGTGACGACCGCGAACCTGCTGGAAGCCGCGGCGTTCGGCCCGGATGTCGGCGTCGGCCGGATCCACGTCACCGACCGGTACGGCGACGGGGCGTACGCCAACGCGGCCTGCTCCGGCGAGAAGACCCTCGGCCAGACCGTCGGCGGGCCCGGTGCCCACTTCCGCGGACTGATCACCGGCACCCGCACCAGCCCGGACGACCCCACGCTGGCCGCCGACAACGTCGACCAGGTCGCCCGCGAGGTCGCCGCCGAGGCCGAGAGCCCTTCCCTGGCGCAGAACTACGCCGGGCGCCTGCTGCTGGAGGCGGCGGCCTGCCAGGAGGAACCGGCGGGGCACTGGCTCTACGGAAGGACCACCACGGTGCAGCTCGCCCCGGACGTCACCGCGAGCTGGATGGGCACGTACCAGGGAGCGCTCAACACCACCGGCAGCGCGCCCGAGGGCAAGGAGCCCTGCGGCGGCATCGCCGTGCTGCGCAGCGGCAACCACTACGGGGTGCTGGAGGTCTACGCGTGCCTGGGCACGGCCGCGATGGACCGCGTCGTCAGGACCGCTTTGTCACGGCTGTGAAACAGCCGGTCCGGGCTCCAACTTTCCCTCCTCCGGCGGCATCTCCCCGGTTGTACGAGGACGCAGCAGGCGTCCCGACCAGCAGGGGGACCAGATGACCGAGAACCGGACCGTCCAGCAGAAGTCCGTCCGCCGCAACCGGCTCGCCGCCGCGGCCTGCTTCGCCGCCTCGCTGATCACCGTCGGCGTCGTCGGCGCCCAGTCGGCCACCGCCGACCCGGCCGCGCACAGCTCCGCGCACAACTCCGTGCACCGCACCGCGGTCGCCGCGTCCGGATTCGGCTCCGCCGCCCTCGTCCAGAGCCAGGACTTCCCGAAGGGCCTGAACCCGGTCGGCGCGACCGTCGAGCTGACCGGACGCGAGGGGCTGTCCGCGTGCTCCGGCGAGGAGACGATGAGCGACCTGACCAAGGGCCAGGCCACCGGGTACGCGTCCGTGACCTGGACGCTCGACAGCAAGGCCAACCTCCACGAGCTGGCCGCGAACGCCCCCACCGAGGCCGCGGCCGCCACCTGGGAGCAGCAGCTCGTCGCGCTCGTCCAGGACTGCCAGGACGAGCCCGCCGGCCACTGGCACTACGGCGAGGCCCACACCTTGACCGCCGCCGGCGGCACCGCCCGCTGGTACCTGGCCCACAACGGCGACGGCACCGTCAGCGGAGGGGTCGCGGTCCTGCGGAGCGGCACCAGGGTCGCCCTCGTCGAGCTCAACCGCCAGCCCACCGACGCCTCGCCCTACGTCGAAGGCATCGCCACTGCGGCACTGAACCGTCTCTCCTCCTGACCGGCAGCCCCGCTCCGCCCGCGCCACCGGGCGGAGCCGGGCCGGCCCCGGACATCGAAGGGGCCCGCACGCCCAGGGGCCGTGCACCGTGTCCTCAGCCGACCCGTGGTTGTGCCCAGGCCGGGCCCAGCCGACGGAGTCAGGTCCTTCCCGCACGCGCGGGACCTCACCGCCGCCCCCGTCTATGCGCTCCTGAGGGCGGTCAGGGGGTCGGTGCGGGCGGCGCGGAGGGCCGGGTAGAGGCCGGCCAGCAGGCCGACGACCGTGCCGATCAGCGGGGCGGGCAGGGTGGTGGCGGGCTGCAGGACGGCGGTCCAGTCGCGGGCGGCGGCCACGCCGATCACGGTGACCGCGCCGAGGCCGGTGCCGATCAGCCCGCCGAGGGTGCCGAGGGCTGTGGACTCGGTGAGGAACTGGGCGGCGATGTGGCCGGTGCGGGCGCCCAGGGAACGGCGCAGGCCGATCTCCGGGGTGCGTTCCAGGACGGCGACGAGGGTGGTGTTGGCGATGCCGACGGCGCCGACCAGCAGGCAGATCCCGGCCAGGGCCAGGAAGAGTCCGGTGAGGTCGGAGGTGACGGTGTCCTGGAGGCTGTGGGGGTCCGGCGGGGGGACGACGGTGAACGCGTCGGGGGCGTCCGGGCGCAGGGCGAGGGGGAGTTGGGCCGCGACCACGGGGGCCGCGCCGATCCGGGTGGCGACCAGTGCCTGGGCGGCGCGGTCGGGCTGCGGAGAGGGGTTGCCGAAGTGTTCGAGTGCCGTGCTGGCGGGGATGAGCAGGCCGAGCAGGGCGCCGGGCTGGCGTTGGACGTCGGTGTAGACGCCGATGACGGTGTACGGGATGCGGTCGATGAAGACGGCGGGCTGGGCGTCCAGGCGGCTGATCCCGAGGCGTTTGGCGGCGGCCTCGCTGAGCAGGACGACCGGTTGGGCGGTGTGCTGGGCGAAGTCGTCCAGGGTGACTCCGGCGGTCAGGGTGGGTTCCATCGCGGTGACCGCGCCCGGGGTGACGGCGAGGACGGACAGTCCGGCGCCTTCGTCGGGGCCGTCCGGGCGGCGGGAGAGGGTCGGGGCGGCGGGCACCGGCCACCAGAGGCCGCCGGCCCGTACGCCGTCGATCGAGGTGATGCGGTGGTCGGCGTCGGCGGGGAAGTCGCTGGGCGGGTTGGTGCCGGGGGCGGTGCCGTCGGTGCGCGGTCGGTCGGTGACGGTGACGGTGGTGGCCTTGGTGAGGCTGAACCGTTCGCCGATCTGGCCGGTGGCGGTCGCGGTGAGGCCGAGGACGGCGACGAAGGCGCCGATGCCCAGGACGGTGCCGAGCAGGGTCAGGGCGGAGCGGCCGGGGCGCTGCAGGATGCCGGAGAGGGCCTCGGAGAGCAGGTCGCGGGGGCTGAGACGGGAGGGCGGCCCGGGGAGTACGGAGCGGGCCACTCAGGCCTCCTGGGGTGCGGTGAGGCGGCCGTCGCGGATGACGACCCGGCGCTGGGCGCGGGCGGCCACGGACGGGTCGTGGGTGATGACGACCAGGGTGAAGCCCTGGGCGTGCAGGGCGTCGAAGCGGTCCAGCACGGCTTCGGCGTTGGCCGAGTCCAGGTTGCCGGTCGGTTCGTCGCACAGCAGCAGGCTGGGGCGGTTGACCAGGGCGCGGGCGATCGCGACCCGCTGGCGCTCGCCGCCGGACATGGTGGCGGGCAGTGCGTCGGTGCGGTGGCCGAGGCCGACCAGGTGCAGGGCTGTCAGGGCGGCGGTGCGGCGGGTGCGGCGCGGGGTGCGGTTGTAGACCTGGGCGAGGAGGACGTTCTCCTCGGCGGTGCGGTGCGGGAGCAGGTGGAACGACTGGAAGACGAAGCCGATCCGGTGTCCGCGCAGGGTGGAGCGGTCCCGGTCGCGCAGGCCGGCGGTGTCGATGCCGTCGAGTTCGTAGCGGCCGCTGGTGGGGGTGTCGAGCAGGCCGAGGAGGTGGAGCAGGGTGGACTTGCCGGAGCCGGAGGGGCCGGTGACGGCCAGGTACTCGCCGCGGTGGACGGTCAGGTCGGTGGGGTGCAGGGCGGTGACGGGCGGGTGGCCGGGGTGGGTGCGGGCGACGCCGTGCAGGGCGATGACGGGCGGGGCTGGTGCTGCTGCTGTCGTCATTTGCCGACCACCACCTGGTCGCCGGGGCGCAGCCGGGTGCCGTCGGCCGGGGTGACGGCCACCAGGCCGTCGGCGGTGACGCCGGTGGTGACCGGGACGGTGGTGCGGTTCCCGGCGGGGTCCACCGTGGTGACGGAGGTCCGGCCGGCGGCGTTGGTGGAGATCGCGGCGACCGGGACGGCGGTGACGGGGGCGCCGGCCTTGGCCTTGAGGACGGTGAGCCGGACGTTCTTGCCGTTCATCGTGGCGGGCAGCGGGGTGTCCGGGGTGATCGTCACCGGGACGTAACTCTGGGCGCCGGGCTGGTTGTTGGGCACTCCGGGGGCCGGGCCCGCAGCGCCGGGCTGGGCGGGCCCGGCGGCCGGGGCGCCCGCGCCGCCGAGGGCGATCACCTTGCCGGCCGGGGCGGCGGTGGTCGGGGCGCCGACCTCGGCGACGGTGCCGGGGACGGTGGTGCCGGTGTCCTCGGCGAGCAGTTCGACGGCCATGCCCGGCCGCACGCCCGCGGTCTGGGCCGGGGTCAGCTGGCCGGTGACGGCCAGGCCGCCGCTGGTGAGCGACAGCAGGGTGCCGGAGACGGGTGAGCCGACCGCGCCGTTGACGGCGGTGACGGTGGCCGGGAGCGCGGGCAGGAACAGGACGTGGGCGGCCGGGACCATCGGGCCGTTGACGGCCCTGGCCTTGCCGAGGGCGGTCTGGTCGGCGGCCAACTGCTTCCTGGCGTTGGCGAGTTGCTGGTCCAGGTCGCCGGTGGGGGGCTGCTGGTTCGGTGGCGGGGTCTGGGGCGGTGCGGCGGTGCCGGCCTTCTTCTGGGCGGTGAGGGTGTCCACCGTCTGCCGGTCGGTGTCGACGGCCTTCTGGGCGGTGTCCACGGCCTGCTGGGTGGTGGCGCCGGTGGTCGGCACCGGGTAGCCGAGCCCGCGGTAGAAGGCCGACACCGCGGCGGCCGTGCCGGGCCCGTAGGAGCCCTGGTCGTCCTCGCCGCTGCCGTGGCCCAACCCGGCCAGGGCGGACTGGAGTTCGGCCACGTCGGGGCCGGTGCTGCCGGGCTTGAGGTCGCGGTAGGCGGGCACCGGCCCGGGTAAGGCGAACAGCGGCTGTCCGGACACCTCGGCGAGCAGCCTCCCGGCCGTCACGGCGTCCCCCTGCTTCACCCCCAACTTGGAGACGAACAGCGCGGTCACCTCGGTGGAGGCGGCGGCCGGGACCACGTTGTACTGGGCCGGCGGGTACACCACGGCGCGGGCGGCTATCGAGGGGGTCAGCACCTGGCTGACCACCGGCGCGGTGAGCAGGCTGCTCGGCGGCGGCGCGGTCCGCGCGGCCCGCTCCGCCGGGGACTGCACCAGCGTCGCCGCCCCCACCCCGCCCACCGCCACCAGCCCGGCCGCCAGTGCCACCCCCAGCAGCACCCGCCGCCGCCGCGCGGCCCGCGATCGGCCCGGCGGGGAAGACGGAAGAGGCTGGGCCATGTCGTCAGCGCCCATCGTCGTGGTCAACGGTGCCTCCTCCTTGACGGTGCCCTCGGGAAGAGCATGGCCTATCGGATGTCGTGCGACGTAAGGGGGTGTGGAGACGATCGGCCGACAACGAACCCGAGTTGGTACCGCAGTATCGCGGGAGCCACCCCTGGTCTGCCTTCAGCACTCCGACAGCAGGAGCCAACCACGGCGACGGCCGCCTGCCACCGCCGTCATGCCTGGCCCAGCAGCTTCTTGGCTGCGGCGATCCGTTGCTGGGAGATTTCCCTGTCTGCTTGGAGGGCCTGCTCGTTCCTGCTGATGTACACCTGCTGGTAGGCGGTCAGCACGGCATTCCAGGTGCCCAGCAGCTTCACCTGCTCTTTGCAGTTCATGTCGGCGACCGCTGTGTCCCGCTCCTCCTGTGACACCTGCTCCGGCCAGGCCGCCGAACTCGCCTGTACCGGATTCGCGTAGTTGTAACCCAGCTTGGTCATGCAGCTCTGCCAGTCCGCGAGCGCGGCGCGGACCCGGCTGTCGACGGCGGCGTGGTCGTACGCCTTGGCGCGGAGAGTGCCGACCAAGTCCGAGGCGGTGTTCTTGACGCCCTCCGCCTGGAGCCGCCGTTCGAACTCTCCCATGCAGCCCCGGTCTGCCTTGGGATCGGCGGCACCGGCCTTGGTCCCGTGATCCCCCATCAGAGCCTTTTGGTATTCGGGGCCCTGCCCGGACGGATTACCCGTACCGGAGGTGCCGTTGCCTCCTGGCCTGGGCGGCCGGTGGTACCCGGTCTGCTGCGCGGCGGAGACGGAGAGCAGGCCCAGGAGCGAGGTGTCGATGGGAGTCGGCGGGGGAGGTGTCGACACCGGCCCAGGGTCGTAGTCGAACCCCTTGGCGGTCATGCAGGTCCGGGTGGCCTGGCCCATGGCCCGGAAGATCAGCGCGGACTCCTCGGCCCCTACCGAGTAGCCGTCCAGCGGATGGGTCACCGGCGAGCCGTCTGCCGGGTCCGCGCCGATCTGCGGGACCACGGGCTCGCCCACGTTGTCGGAATCACCGCCCGCCTTCGTGTCGTTGCTGCAGCCTGCGGCGAGCACCGCTAAAGCCACGACAGAGATGACCACTTGAGCCCTGTTCAGTCGCATCTCAACGCGCCCTCTTCATGTCCGACGTCGCCTGTCGACGCAAGCCTCGCACCGTCGCGGCCCCGCCGGGGTCCGGCAACCTCCCCCGGCACCCGACCGGGCAGACCGAAAACTTCTGGAAAACCACCTGCAACCTCCGCAGGGGATGGACGTCTTTAGGTTCGAAGGCTCGGGGAACGGACCCGCAAGCCGGGGGAGCACCAGGGGCCGGCCGCCTTCGTCAACTGCAGTACGCCATATCCAGGGGGATTCCGTCATGCGCGCATACCTTTCGTCCCGTTTCGCGAAGAACGTGGCCGTCGTCACCGCCGCTCTCGCGGTCGCGGGAGGCACGGCCGGTACTGCCGCCGCCGACCAGGGCAACTGCACCGGTCAGTCGGTCGTCGACCGCCCGGGCCGGCACCCGGTGAAGGACGCTCCGGTGCATCGCGGTGGCATCACGCTGGGCTACGAGAGCCCCGGCCCCGGCACCCCGCTGACCGTCGGCCGGCCCTGGGAGTTCACGCTCAGCGAGTACAACGCGACCGGCGCCGACTACCGGAACATCGCTGTCGACCTGTTCATCCTGGGCTGGACGGAGGTCGGCCCGGGCCGACTCGGTGGGATGACCCCGCAGAACACCCACCTGGAGGCCCGGATCAACGGGGTCTGGAAGAACGTCCCGCTGAAGACCGGCTGCGACCCGGCGTTGGCGATCAACAGCACCCTGGTCGACCACTCACTGGCCGCGGGCGCCCGGTGGGAGCAGACCTTCCGACTGACGGTCGACGCCAGTGTGTCCCCCAAGCTGACGTCGTTCCAGTTCGGCGATGCCGTCACGGCGGACGGCACGTGGCAGTACCTGAAGTCGGACGGCGTCGTTCAGGCGACGTACGACATCGCCCGCCCTGCGGCCACGGCCCCCCGGCCGGCCGCCACCGAGGTGCCCGCCCCCGCCGTGCCCGCGGCAGCCGCGACCCCGGGGGCCGGCGCTCCGGCGGCCGCCAAGACCGCAGCCCCGGCCCGCGCCGTGCCGCCTGCCCGGACCATCCCGGCCCCCGTCGCACCGGCCCCGGCCGCCCCGGCACCGGTGACCACAGCGCCGGCCCAGGCCACCCCGGCACCGGCCACCACCACGCCGGCTCCGGCGACCACCACGCCGGCTCCGGCCACGGCCACGTCGGCCCAGGCCGCCCCCGCGGCCGTATCGGCGCTCGCACCTGTCGCCGCGTCCGCACCCGCCTCCGGCTCGGGCGCCGTTCCGGGCATCGCCGCAGGTCTGGTCGCCGCAGTCGGCGGGGTCGGCGCGCTGGTCGTCGCCCGGGCCCGCCGCCGGCGCCGTGCATAATCCGAACGATCACGGGGTTTCAGGGGGGATAGATGTCAGCAACGGCTGCCCACGTCCAGTCGGTCATGCCGCTGCGCGCCGGCCGGTCGACCGGCCGGGCCGTCGGCCGAGGTGCCAGGCTGCTGCTCGCGGTGCTGTTCGGAACGCCGGCCGAGTCGGCGGCTCCGAGCCGCCCGCGGTTCCAGCTGCTGCGCGGAGGCGCCGGCCGGGCCGAGGAAGGGCCGCGACCGACCGTGACCGACCTCTACCACGCCCACCGCCTGGGACTCGTGCGTCTCGCGGTGCTCCTGGTCGACGACCTGCAGAACGCCGAGGACGTGGTGCAGGAGTCGTTCACGTCGCTGTACCAGCATCACGGCGAGAACCTGGACGACCTGGACAACGCACTCGCCTACCTCCGCACCACCGTGGTCAACAACGCCCGTTCGGTGCTCCGGCGCCGGAAGACCGCACGCGCCTACGTGCCTCCGCACGAGCCGGACGCGGCCTCCGCGGAGGACCACGCCGTCCACCACGATGAGCACCGCCGGGTACTGGCGGCACTGAAGGAACTGACGCCGCGTCAGCGCGAGGTGCTGGTCCTGCGCTACTGGTCGGACCTGAGCGAGGCGCAGATCGCGGAGACCCTCAACCTCTCCCGAGGTGCCGTGAAGTCGACCGCCAGCCGGGCACTGGACGCCCTGGAGAAGAAGCTGGAGCAGGTGCGATGAGCAGACCCCGCAACCCCCGGGACTCCGGGGGCGACGACCCGGCGTCCGCCGCGAGCCGGACGGAGCTGCTGCTCCGGGCCGCACTGGCGGCCCGCGCCGACGAGGTCGGTGTGCACGACCTGCGCCCGGCCGCCCCTCCCGCCCGGACGGCACGGCGGAGCCGGCGCCTCCGCACCACCGCCCTGCCGCTGATCGGCCTCGCCGCGGCGGGTCTCGTGGGGTACTTCGCCCTCGATCACCCGATGCTCACCGGGGACCGTACGGTCCGGCCGGCCGTCCCGGTGACGAGTTCGCCCACGCCGAGTCCGACCGCCCCCACCCCGACCCCGTCGGCAAGCGCGTCGGCCTCCCCGACCGGGACACCCGACACAACGCCCTCGGCACCGGCGTCACCCCCGCCCGCCACGGACGCGCCCACCACGGACGTGCCCACCACGGACGTGCCCACCACGAGCCCCCCTGCCGGGGCGAACGCCACGTCCGGCCAGTACGTCGCCGCGACCTGGCTGAAGGCTTCGGAGCTGCCGCTGAACCCGGTCTTCCACTGGCAGGCCGCTGCCGGCACCCCGACCAACAGAACCGGTGACTTCCAATGGCTGTGGGTATGCGGTAAGGGCAGCCCGACCGGGGAACTGCAGAGCACGTCGATCTCCCTGCTGGACTTCAATGCCACGCGCAACGGGGCGAGCACACCCCGGGCGGCCCAGCTGATGTTCTACTTCAAGGACGCCGACGCGGCGGCCACGGCACTGGACCGGATCCGGCAGGACTACGCGGGGTGCGCGGCGGACAGGGCGGCGCACGGCCCGGTCGACACGACGGGTGCGACGTACGACTGGCAGATCACCCGCACGGCGAGCAGCACCGCCGGTTTCGCCTACCGCACCGTGGCCCGCGGGGCGGGGAACAAGCCGGCCGAAATGTCCAACTGGCCGCCCGACTCGCAGGAGTGGTTCGCCCGGTCCGGAAACGTCATCACGATGGTCAGCGTCTCCGGCTTCGACGCGTCGGTCGATCCCACCGGTGACGCCGCCCGGACGCTCGACGCCATGACGACCCGGCTCGGCGGCTTCCCCCGGTGAGGGACGCCGTGCACGAGCCATGGCGAGGAACTGCCGTACCAGTGCGAAGCCGGTATCACGAGCGGGAGCCCCGCCCTGGTGTCGCCAGAGGGTCACGGTGCTCGGTCACATGCCCAGGCTCTATGGGGCGGGGAGGGGCGCCCCTTCTGCGTAGGGCCGTGCTGCTGCAGAAGCCGTCACATAATCCGGCAGCTCGGGGACCGAGCGGAGCTCTCAGTTCGAATCCCTGATCCAGTTGGAACTCTTCATCAAGAATTGACTGCCGGAGCCCAATTATTTCGGCCTGAATCTTTCGGTTCCGATAATGGGAATTACGCCCTCCCCGTCCAATACTTTGAGTGTTCCCATGAGCTTTCCTTGGGCCCAGCTGTTCCATGATTTGACGATGAGATTGTAGGAGCTCTTTCGTCCGGCGCTTGTTCCTAGGATTACGCGTTCACGAAAGAATCGGTTTCGTAGAACTAGGCGAGGGTCTTTCTGGTCCATGTTGGCGCCTGAAATCAACCCACTCACCCAATCTTCGATCCTGTCCGAGTACTCGGTTCGCGATGCCTGGGCGAGAACGGCAAGGTGTGTCGGCTGATTGATCCCAGCAGCTCGATAGGCGGACGCGACCGACGGGGCCAGGCTCACTAGTTCGGGCCACGCTGCCACTGCCTTCAGAATGTCAGATGTCGGGGCCTTGGTGTCATAGAAGCCGTCGAATAGCGTCACGGGGTCCCACATCTTATAGAGATTCCCCACGATACGTGCGGCTGCCGCCACAATTACCCGGTGGGGGATCTTCAAGAGTTGAGCAGCCTGGCGACGATGACCGGCATCCAAAACGTCGAATGTCTCCACTAGGCAGTTCGGAATGACGAGCATCTCAATAGAGGTGCCCGAAATTTTGACGCCCATCAGCCGATGTTGGCCATCCAAGAGATTTCCTTCTGTGTCGAAGGCGATCCCCTGATGCGTCGTTCTCCACTCTCCTCTTTCCATGGCCCTGGCATACCGCTCATAAACGGTATCCGAAAGAACTCGGTTGTGCTCCGGGTTGCAATGGGTGAGCCACAGGCTTGCCATTTCGGGGGTCACGATCATATATGTCGGCCCCTCAGGGAGGGTGGGGAGATCCACCATTTTCGTTCTGCATCCTTCGGTGCGTGCGTCATCTACTTCAAACGCACTGTATGCCAACTCGACCAAAGGGGCAAAACTAAATTCGGAATCTGATCAATATTGACCATTTATGAGCCCTTGGATTCGGAAGTGATCGCTTCATGGCCTGTATTGCTACTGGTGTCCAGTAATGTGCCGCCAAGAGGGTTGGGCTGAGAGTGGCATGATCGCCATGAGGGAGGTGCAGTGCTTGCGGGGCATGAACAAGAGCTCATCCAGGGCATCAAATATCGAGATCTGATGGATTAGAGCTGACCGTGATTACGCGATCCAGGGCGTTTGATCGACCCTGCCTGCGGCCGGTTCGAAGAACTGGCCAGCGGGTTTGCCGGTGGCCTTGAGGATCACGGTGGCGGAGAGCATCGGATCGACGCCCGTGCTGTCCCGGTGGCAGGCGTCGGCCGGGAGGCGGCTGGTGATGGCGCCGCGGTGGTGGAGGATGTCGACCATTTCGTTGAGCGCATCCCGGTACTCGGCGTCGTTCAGTTTCAGCCAGGTTCCTCCGTCCTGTTCTGCCGACAATTTCCCTACTGTAGCGACTCGTCCGGGTTCCGACCTGGGATCTCGGGGCGGCGGGGCCCTGGGGGTGGGGTGGGAGGCGCTAGTGTGTCCGCCGCAGCTTCATCTGATCATGTGTTGAACAACGGGGGTTCTTTCGTCATGTCTGCATCCAGGAGACTGCTCGTCGCCGCTCTGGTCGCCACCGCCGGGCTGGGCCTCACCGCCTGTGGCCCGGACGACCCGTCGACCACGGGCGCCGGCAGTGCCGTCACCACCGCGGCCACGGCGCCGGCCACCGGCGGCGCGGCCCCGACCACCGCGGCGCCGGCCACCGGCACCGGCAAGCCCGCTCCGGCGGGCAAGCCCACCGACGGCGGCCCGGAGGGGTTCTGCACCCACGAGCCGCTGCCCGCCGGGCAGAAGTGGGTCAACGTGGAGAAGGGGACCAGCGCGACGGCGCTGGTCTACAAGGAGACCAAGGACGCCTGCGGCGTCGACGACGTCGCCCTCGAGCCGGTGGGCGCCGACAAGACCGCGACCTTCGCGCCCGGCGCCAAGGGCCACCTCAAGTCGGTCGTGGCCGCGCCGAAGGACGTCAGCGCGGCCGACCTGGCGAAGCACATCAACGAGTGCATCGCCACCCCCGGCAACCAGAAGGGCTTCTACCCCTGCTCCAGCGGCACCTACAAGGTCGCCCTGGACGCCTCCGGCAAGGTCGTCGAGATGTGGGAGCGCCCCAGCTCCTGACTCATGGCGGGGAGGGCCCCCTAGGGGTGGCCCTCCCCGGCGTCATACCGGGGCACTAGAGGACGTCCTCATTCCAGCTCATGGCCCCTGCGGCGCCGGGCCGTTACGTTGAGGGCGTGTCCACTGCTGTCATCAAGACCGAGGGCCTCACCAAGAGGTTCCCCCGGGTCACCGCGCTCGACCAGCTGACCGTCGAGGTGCAGCCCGGGGTCGTCGGGCTGGTCGGGGCCAACGGGGCGGGCAAGTCCACCCTGATCAAGATCCTGCTCGGGCTCGCCCCGGCGACGTCCGGCCGCGGCGAGGTGCTCGGCCTGGACATCGCCACCCGGGGGTCGGAGATCCGTGAGCGGGTCGGCTACATGCCCGAGCACGACTGCCTGCCGCCGGACGTCTCGGCGACGGAGTTCGTGGTGCACATGGCGCGGATGGCGGGGCTGCCCGCGACCGCCGCGCGGGAGCGCACCGCGGACACGCTGCGGCACGTCGGCCTGTACGAGGAGCGGTACCGTCCGATGGGCGGCTACTCGACGGGCATGAAGCAGCGGGTGAAGCTCGCCCAGGCGCTGGTGCACGACCCGAAGCTGGTGCTGCTGGACGAGCCGACCAACGGCCTGGACCCGGCCGGCCGGGACGAGATGCTCGGGCTGATCCGCCGGGTGCACAGCGACTTCGGCATCTCGGTGCTGGTCACCACCCACCTGCTGGGCGAACTGGAGCGGACCTGCGACCACCTGGTGGTGATCGACGGCGGCAAGCTGCTGCGCTCCTCCTCCACCGCCTCCTTCACCGAGGCGACCGCCGTCCTCGCCGTCGAGGTCACCGATCACCCGGAGGACGCGGTCGCCGAGCCTGGCGCCGAGGTCCGGGCGCGGCTCGCCGCCGGCGGGCTGGAGGTCCGGGCGGAGGGCTCGCACCTGCTGCTGGTCCGGCTGGCCGGCGAGGACACCTACGACACCATCCGCGACACGGTCGCCGAACTCGGCCTCGGCCTGGTCCGGTTGGAGCAGCGCCGGCACCGGGTCGCGGAACTCTTCACCGACCACGACGAAGCCGACGCCCTGGACGACGAGGCGTACGACGGCGACCACGACCAGAGCACCAGGGGAGGGACGGACGATGCCGCAGCCTCCTGACACCAGGCCCGCCGACACCGGTGTCATCCACGACATCGGCTACCGCGGCTACACCGGCCCGCGCCTCGGCCGCGCCTACGCGACCCGCTCGCTCTTCACCCAGAGCCTGCGCGCCGCCTACGGCCTGGGCCGTTCCGGCAAGTCCAAGGTGCTGCCGATGCTGCTGCTGGGCGTGGTCACCGTCCCGGCGATGATCTTCGTCGCGGCGGCGGTCGCGCTGCACCGGGACGAGCTCCCGGTCGAGTACGCCGGCTACCTCTCCAGCCTCGGCCTGGTGGTGTCGATCTTCCTCGCCGCCCAGGCGCCGGTGCTGCTCTCCCGGGACCTCCGGTACCACACCGTGCCGCTCTACTTCTCCCGCCCGATCACCCGCGCCGACTACGTCCGGGCCAAGTTCGCCGCCATGGCCTGCGCCCAATTCCTGCTGATGGCAGCCCCGTTGGTGGTGCTGTACGCGGGGGCGCTGCTCTCCGGGATGGACTTCGGGCACAACACCGGCCAGTTCCTGTACGGCCTGGCGGCAGCGGTGCTGTACGCGCTGGTGCCGACCTCGGTGGCGCTGGTGATCGCCGCGAGCACCCCGCGCCGGGGCTTCGGCGTGGCCGCCATCATGGGCTACCTGGCGGTGAGTTCGGTCATCGCCGCGATCGCGGTCGGCATCAGCAACCCGGGCCCGGGCGGTTCGGACGCGGCCCAGTGGACGGCGCTGATCTCGCCGAACGGCCTGGTGGAGGCGCTGGTCAACGAGGTGTTCGACCTCGGGTCCGGGATCGACCGCCGGCACGCCCCGGGCGGGCTGGGCACGCTGGTGTTCGCCCTCGTCGCCGTGGCGATGGTGGCCGGCTCCTACCGCCTCCTGCTGCGCCGCTACAGCCGCGTCTGATGCGACCGCCCCTGATGCAACCGCGTCCGATGCACCCGCAGTATCTGAGCGAGAAGGTCTGAGAGGGCGGCATGGCCACCATCACCATCGACAAGGTCTCCCGCTGGTTCGGGAACGTGGTCGCGGTCAACGACATCTCGATGTCGATCGGCCCCGGCATCACCGGCCTGCTCGGGCCCAACGGCGCGGGCAAGTCCACCCTCATCCACATGATGAGCGGCTTCCTGGCCCCCTCCAGCGGCGCGGTCACCCTGGACGGCGCGCCGATCTGGCGCAACCAGCAGGTGTACCGGCAGATCGGGCTGGTCCCCGAGCGGGAGTCGATGTACGACTACCTGACCGGCTGGGAGTTCGTCCTCGCCAACGCCGAACTGCACGGCCTGCCCCAGCCCGGCGCCGCCGCCCGGCGCGCCCTGGACCTGGTCGAGATGGCGTACGCCAAGGACCGCCGCACCGGGACGTACTCGAAGGGCATGAAGCAGCGGGTCAAGATGGCCTCGGCGCTGGTCCACGACCCGGCGGTGCTGCTGCTGGACGAGCCCTTCAACGGCATGGACCCGCGCCAGCGGCTCCAGCTGATGGAGCTGCTGCGCCGCTTCGGCGCGGACGGCCGGACGGTGCTGTTCTCCTCGCACATCCTCGAGGAGGTCGAGCAACTCGCCCGGCACATCGAGGTGGTGGTGGCCGGACGGCACGCCGCCTCGGGCGACTTCCGGCGGATCCGACGGCTGATGACGGACCGCCCGCACCGCTACCTGGTCCGCTCCAGCGACGACCGCCGACTGGCCGCCGCGCTGATCGCCGACGGCTCGACCACCGGCATCGAGGTGGACGAGCGGGAGCGGGCGCTGCGGATCGAGGCGGTGAACTTCCAGGGCTTCACCACCCTGCTGCCCCGGGTCGCCCGGGAGGCGGGCATCCGGCTGTACACCGTCTCCCCGGCGGACGAGTCGCTGGAGAGCGTCTTCTCCTACCTGGTCTCGGCATGACCCCCGGCTCCACCCGCGCCACCCACCGGACCCAGGAAGGGGTCGACCGACCATGAACCCGACCGTCGCCAGGCTGACCCTGCGCGGCCTGCTCGGCCGCCGCCGCGGCGCGCTGCTGCTGGTGGCCCCGGCCCTGCTGCTGATCGTCGCGGCGATCGCCGCCGGGTCGAGCGGCGACGCGCACAGCCTGACCGTCAAGATCCTCGGCCAGCTGGACCTCGGCACCCTGGCGCCGATCCTCGGCCTGGTGATCGGCACCGGGGTGATCGCCACCGAGATCGACGACGGCTCGATCGTCTACCTGCTCGCCAAGCCGCTGCCGCGCTGGCAGATCATCACCACCAAGCTGACCGTCGCGATCGGCACCACCTGGCTGTTCGCCGCCGTCCCGACGCTGTTCGCCGGACTGCTGCTGTACGGCACCAGGGACGGCGTGGCGCTCGGCTACACCGTCGCGGTGCTGGTCGCCGGGGCCGCGTACAGCGCGCTGTTCCTGCTGCTCGGCGTGGTCACCCGGCACGCGGTGGTGGCGGGGCTGGCGTACGCGCTGATCTGGGAGTCGCTGATCGGCAACTTCGTCGAGGGCGCCCGGACGCTGAGCATCCAGCAGTGGGGCCGGGCGGTCGCCGAGGCGGTGGCCGGGGACGCCGCGATCGGCGCCGACATCTCCTTCGGGGCGGCCGTCCCGCTGCTGCTGGTGGTCACTGTCGGGGCGACCGTCCTGGCCTCGGTGAAGCTGGCCGGGCTGACCCTGGCCGCCGAGGAGTAGCCCCCGCCCCATGCGACAGGGCCCGGACTCCCACGGAGTCCGGGCCCTGCAGTGTTGTGGGTGTGCCCTACAGCGTCCGGTTCCGCCCGGCGCCGAGGCCGGCCGCGCCGACCACCAGGACCAGCACCAGCATCAGCACCAGGGTGGCGTCCCAGCCGCCGGTGAGCTGGTGCAGCACACCGGCGCCGACCGGGCCGGCCGCGGCGACCAGGTAGCCGATCGCCTGGGACATGCCGCCCAGCTGGGCGGCGCCGGCCGCGGTGCCGGTGCGCAGCACGATGAACGCCAGGCCGAGGCCCAGCGAGCCGCCCTGGGCCAGGCCGAGGATGGTCGCCGACACCCAGGCGCCGGAGACCGGGGCGACCAGCAGCAGGGCGATGCCGACCCCGTTCAGGGCGGCCATGGTGACCGCGAGGGCGCGCTGGCTGGTCATCCGGCCGGCCATCAGCGGCACCAGGAAGGCACCGGCCACCTGCACCAGGTTGGAGTAGGCGAAGACCAGGCTGGCCTGGCCGCGGTCCATGCCGTGGTCGGCCAGGATGGTCGGCATCCAGGCGACCAGGGTGTAGACCAGCAGCGACGAGATGCCCATGAACAGGCTGATCTGCCAGGCCAGCGGGGACTTCCAGATGCCCTCGATCGGCTTGGCGGGCTTCGCGGTCTCACCGGCCCGGGCGGGGGTGCTCACCGCGGCCACCGCGGCCATGGCGCCCTTCGCCTGCCGGGAGCGCAGCACCTGCGGCAGCCAGGCCACCGCGGCGATCAGCGCGAGCAGCGACCAGGCGCCGAGCGAGGCCCGCCAGCCGCCGCCGAGCGCGTGCTCCAGCGGGACGGAGGTGCCGGCCGCGAGGGTGGCGCCGACCAGCATGGTGGTCGAGTAGACGCCGGTCATGGTGGCCGCGCGGTCCGGGAACTCCCGCTTGACCAGGCCCGGCATCGACACGTTGAGCACCGCGATGGCCACGCCGATCACCATGCAGCCCGCGTACAGCGCGAACACCGAGGGCAGCACCCGCAGCAGCACGCCGGCGCCGAGCACCAGCACCGCGCCGAGCACCACCCGCTCGGTGCCGAAGCGGCGGGTCAGCCGGGGGGTGAGCGGGGCGCCGACGCCCTGGAACAGCACCGGGATGGTGGTGATCAGCCCGCCCGCGGTGGTGGACAGCCCGAAGGTGTGCTGGATCTCCTTGACCATCGGGGAGATCGCGGCCAGACAGGCGCGCATGTTCAGCGCGACCAGCAGGATGCCGATCAGCAGCAGCGCGGGGTGGGCCAGGCGGCTGCGGACGGGGAGCGGGGCGGGAGTGGTGACAACCGGCTGCGGGGCACGGGTGACGGCCATGGGTGTGCAGTTCTTTCCGGGCTCGGGGGTGGCGCGGGCACGGCGGGAGGAGGCCTCCACCGGCCGCGGGCAGGACGGGAGTTGAGCAGGCAGCGGGGCTGCGTGCGGAAGCGGGGCCTGCGCCGTCCTACTTCCGGGCCGCGATGGCCGCGAGGAGCTGCTCGACGGCCGCGGTGGGCTCGGCGAGCAGCGCCCGACACGCCGTCTCGGCGCGGTCCGGGTCGCCGCTCTCGATCGCGTCCACCAGCGCCTCGTGGGTGGCCACGACCGCCTCGGGCATCTCGTGGTCGCCGAAGGCGGAGGTCATCGCCTCGCGTACGGAGGCGCCGAAGTAGTGGTACACCTCGGCCAGGGCCGGGTTGTGCGCGGCCTCGACGACGGCGGTGTGGAACTCCAGGTCGTGCTCGACGGTGGCCTCGCGGCTCGCCCGCTCGGGGTGGGTCGCGAAGACCTCGGCCTCACGGGCCAGCGCGGCCCGCATCCGCCGGACGTCCTCGGGGGTGTGCCGCAGCGCCGCCAGTCGGGCGGCCTCGGTCTCCAGCGCGGCGCGGACCTCCAGGACGTCCCGGATGCCCGAGCGCTGGACGCCGCGCAGCACGGCCGCCGGGTCGCTGGTGGACCGGACGAAGGTGCCCTCGCCCTGCCGGGAGACCAGCATCCCGGCGTGCACCAGCACCCGGATCGCCTCCCGCACGGTGTTCCGCCCGACCTGCAGCTGCTCGGCCAGCTCGTGCTCGGTGGGGATCTGCGACCCCACCGGCCAGGCCCCGCCGGCCAGCTGCTCGCGCAGCCGGTCGATCGCGGTGTCCACCAGGGAACGCCGCCCGGCCGCCTGCAAGCCGTTTCCGTCGCCGCTCATGCCGGGCCTCCCTTCGCACACCGCTCATCGGTCGTAGGTCATCCTACAACCGCTTGCCCGGTCATCCTACAACTGGGAGTGAACCGCCCCTGAACAGTCTGGTCCCTGAACAGTCCCGGGGCCGCCGGGCGCAGTGGGGCCCGGCGGCTCAGCGGGCCGGGTAGAGGCGTTCCAGGACGGCGGCGACGCCGTCCTCGTCGTTGCTCGCGGTGACTTCGTCGGCGACGGCGAGGAGTTCCTCGTGGGCGTTGGCCATGGCGACGCCGTGGGCCGCCCAGCCGAACATCGGCACGTCGTTGGGCATGTCGCCGAAGGCGATGGTGTCGGCGGCGCGCACGCCCAGGCGGCGGGCGGCGACGGCCAGGCCGGTGGCCTTGGACAGGCCCAGCGGCAGCAGCTCGACCACGCCCGCGCCGGCCATCACCACGCCGACCAGGTCGCCGGCGGCGCGCCGGGCGGCCTCGGCGAGGGCGTCGTCGGTCAGGCCGGGGTGCTGGATGTAGAGCTTGCTGAGCGGGGAGGTGAGCAGTTCGCCGCGCTCGACCCGGACGACCGGGAGGTCGGAGCCGATCAGCAGCTCGTAGCCGGGGCCGGCCAGCACCTGGCCGTCCAGGCCGTCCTGGTTGGCGGCGATGGCCAGCGGGCCGGTCTCGGCCTCGATCTTCTCGATCGCGACCGCGGCGAGCCGGCGGTCCAGGGTGAGCGAGGTGAGCAGCTTGTGCGCACCGGCGTCGTAGACCTGGGCGCCCTGGCCGCAGACCGCTATCCCGGTGTAGCCGATCTCGTCGAAGACCGGGCGGGCCCAGACGGCCGAGCGGCCGGTCACCACGATGTGCAGCGCGCCCGCGCCGGTGGCGGCGGCCAGGGCCGCGCGGGTGCGCTCGGAGACGGTCTCCGTGCTGGTGAGCAGGGTGCCGTCGAGGTCGGTGGCGACCAGCCGGTAGGGCAGGTCGCCACCGATCGGGTGTGCGGAGGAGGTCACTTGACCGGCTCGAGGACGGTCCGCCCGCCGAGGTACGGGCGCAGCGCCTCGGGCACGACGACCGAGCCGTCGGCCTGCTGGTGGTTCTCCAGGATCGCCACGATGGTGCGCGGGACGGCGACCAGGGTGCCGTTCAGGGTGGCGAGCGGGCGGGTCTTGCCGTCCTCGCGCATCCGGATCGACAGCCGGCGGGCCTGGTACTCGGTGGTGTTGGAGGTCGAGGTGACCTCGCGGTACTTGCCCTGGGTCGGGATCCAGGCCTCGATGTCGAACTTGCGCGCGGCCGAGGAGCCGAGGTCGCCGGAGGCGACGTCGATCACCCGGTACGGCAGCTCCAGCGCGTTGAGGAAGTCCTTCTCCCACTGGAGCAGGCGGCGGTGCTCGTTCTCCGCGTCCTCGGGCGTGGTGAAGACGAACATCTCCACCTTCTCGAACTGGTGGACCCGGATGATGCCGCGGGTGTCCTTGCCGTAGGTGCCGGCCTCGCGGCGGAAGCAGGACGAGTAGCCGGCGTAGCGCAGCGGCAGCTTGTCGGCCTCGATGATCTCGTCCATGTGGTACGCCGCCAGCGGGACCTCGCTGGTGCCGACCAGGTACTTGTCCTCTTCGGCGAGGTGGTACACGTTCTCGGCGGCCTGGCCGAGGAAGCCGGTGCCGTCCATGGCGGCCGGGCGGACCAGCGCCGGGGTGATCATCGGGATGAAGCCGGCCGCGGTGGCCTGGGCGATCGCCATGTTGACCAGGGCGAGCTCCAGCAGCGCGCCGGGACCGGTCAGGTAGTAGGAGCGGGCACCGGCGACCTTGGCGCCGCGCTCGGTGTCGATCGCGCCCAGCAGCTGGCCCAGCTCGACGTGGTCGCGGGGCTCGAAGCCCTCGGCGGCGAAGTCGCGCGGGGTGCCGATCTCCTCCAGGGTGACGAAGTCCTCCTCGCCGCCGACCGGGGCGGCCGGGTCGATGAGGTTCGCCAGGGAGCGGAGCAGGCGGTCCGCCTCCTCCTTGGCCGCGCTCTGCTCGGCGTCCGCGGCCTTGACCTCGGCGGCCAGGTCCTTGGTGCGCTGCAGCAGGGCGGTCTTCTCGTCGCCCTTGGCCTGGGCGACCTGCTTCCCGAGCACCCGCTGCTCGTTGCGCAGTTCGTCGAAGCGGCTGCCCGAGGACCGGCGCCGTTCGTCGGCGGAGAGGAGGGCGTCGACGACGTCGACGTCCTCGCCACGGACGCGCTGCGAGGCGCGCACTCGGTCAGGGTCCTCACGAAGCAGGCGAAGGTCAATCACAGGCCCAAGCGTACCGGGCGGGCGTTCCTCCACCGGTACCGGTTTTCCCCTGGGGATAACTCACCGGATCCTGTGGATAACTCCTGTGGGGAAAACGCCGGCCCCGGACCGGGGGCGGGTTATCCACAGCCTCGGCCCCCGGCCTGTGGATGAGGGGTGGGGATCGGGGGTCGCCGGTCGAAACCAGGGAATTGAGGTTTCAAACCTCAATGAACCTTCTCGGGTGAGGGAATTGAAGCACTCGCACGGGTGATTTGCAGGCAAGCGGGTGACTCTGGTCCGATTAGTCATCTCTGCGGCGCAAACCGATGGTCCGACCAGTTCTGGGCAATGGCTATACCGGTTTGTCGACTCATCCCCAGGCCTGTGGATAACTTCCGGCTGTGGACAGCGGGGAGGCCTGTGGACAGCGGCCTCCGGAGCCGGAGGTTCCTGTGGATGACGGTACGGTCACCCGCCGCGTTTGATCAGGCCGGTCGATAACGGTCGGAAAAGGTCAGAAAGACATGAGATGGCGCCCGGGTATCCGGAGCCGGGCCCGACTCGGGGCCCGACTCTGGGGATCACTCGGGGATCAGGGGATCAGATGTCCCCGCGCCCGTCGAGCGCCCGGGAGAGCCAGTCCGCCGCCGCGGCGAAATCCTCGTCCGAGGTCCCCGGCCGCCGGTGCCTGGACGCCTGCCGGTCCGCGCGCGGATAGGAGCCGAGGAACCGCACCTGCGGGCTGATCCGCTTGAGCCCCATCAGCGCGTCGGCGACCCGGCGCTCGGACAGGTGCCCCTCGCAGTCGATCAGGAAGCAGTAGCTGCCCAGCCCCTCACCGGTCGGCCGGGACTCGATCCGCATCAGGTTCACCCCGCGCACCGCGAACTCCTGCAGCAGCTCCAGCAGCGCACCCGGGTGGTCGTCCGGCAGCCAGACCACCATCGAGGTCTTGTCCGCCCCGGTCGGCGAGGAGACCCGCCCCGGACGGCCGACCAGCACGAACCGGGTGGTCGCGCTCTGCGCGTCCGCGATCTCCTTGACCAGCGGGTCCAGCCCGTAGATCGGCGCCGCGAACTCGCCCGCGAACGCCCCGTCGTACCGGCCCTCGGCGACCAGCCGGGCGCCGTCCGCGTTGGAGGCCGCCGACTCCCAGACCGCGTCCGGCAGGTTGGCCGCCAGCCACTTGCGCACCTGCGGCTGGGCCACCGGGTGGCTGGTCACCGTCTTGACCCCGGACAGCTCGGTGCCCGGCCGCACCAGCAGCGCGAAGGTGATCGGCAGCAGCACCTCGCGGTAGATCATCAGCGGTGCACCGGCGGCCAGTTCGTCGTTGGTCGCGGTGACCGCGCCCTCCACCGAGTTCTCGATCGGCACGAACGCCCCGGCCGCCTCCCCGCCGCGCACCGCCTCCAGCGCCAGCGCCACCGAGGACAGCGGCACCAGCTCCCGGGTCGCCGCCTCCGGCAGGGTGTGCAGCGCCGCCTCGGTGAAGGTGCCGGCCGGGCCGAGGTAGGTGTATCGGGTGGCCGACATGACGCCTCCGTTGCCAAGGGGATGTGCACGAGCGGGTGGTGCCGAAGCAGTCACCATAACGATTCCGCGGCCCCGGCAGGAAAGCGTTCCGCAGACCGGGACCGCGCTCCCGAACGGGCTTCCGAACGGGGTTTCGGAACGGGCCGCCTGACGGTCCGGCTAACCCTCCAGCAGCTGCTGCCCGAGGTAGCCCCCGGCCGGCACCCCCGGCGGGACGACGTACAGCCCGCTCGCCTCGTGCCGCAGGAAGCGGGACAGCCCGTCGCCCCGGGAGAGCTTGCGCTGCACCGGGGTGAAGCCCCGGCGCGGGTCGGCCTGGAAGGCGAGGAAGAGCAGCCCGGCGTCCGGTGAGCCGTCCGGCAGCGCCCCGTCGTGGTACGAGAAGCCGCGCCGCAGCATCGCCGCCCCGCCGTTGCCCGCCGGAGCGGCGACCCGGACGTGGGCGTCGGAGGGGACGGCGAGCCCGCCGTCCGGCCCCTGGGCGGCAAGGTCCACCGGGGTGCCCTCGCCCGAGCCGGCCGGAGCGCTCAGCGGCGACCCGTCCGACTTGCGCCGCCCGATCACCCGCTCCTGGCGCTCCACCGGCAGCTCCTCCCAGTGGTCCAGCAGCATCCGGATCCGCCGGAACACCAGGTACGAGCCGCCGGCCGACCAGGCCGGCCCGTCCCCGCCGGCGGCGCAGAACACCTTGGCGGCGAAGCCGTCCTGGCCCGGCTCGGGGTTGTTGGTGCCGTCGATCTGGCCCATCAGGTTGCGCCCGGTCATCGGACGGGCGGTCGCGCCCGGGGTACGGGCGAAGCCGGCCGACTGCCAGCGCAGCGCCGCGGTGCCGGCCGCCAGCTTCTGCAGGGTCCGCAGGGCGTGCACCGTCACCAGCGCGTCGTCGGCGCCGATCTGGACGAACAGGTCGCCGTCGCCGCGCGCCGGGTCCAGCGCGTCGCCGGGGAAGGCGGGCAGCGGTTCGAGGGCCGCCGGGCGGCGGTCGGCCAGCCCGGCCTTGTCGAACAGCGCGGCGCCGAAGCCGAGCGTGACGGTGAGCGAGCAGGGCCCGGCGTCCAGGGCGACCTGGTTGTCGAACTCCTCGGCCGGCTCCCCGGCGGTCAGCCGCTCGACCGCCTTGGTCCAGCGCTGCAGCAGGGTGCGCAGCCCGTCCCGGCCGGCCCCGTCGACCAGGTCGAAGGCGGCCAGCTGGACCCGGGCCTGCTGGGGTTCGAGGATGCCGGCCTGGTGCTCACCGCGGAACGGCACCCGGCCCGCGCCGAGCGCGCCGCCGGCCGCCGCCCCCTCGACCGGGCGGTCGCGGTAGGCGACCGCCCCGGCCACGCCCGCCCCGGCGCCGACCAGCAGTCCGGCGCCGGCCGTGCCGAGCAGGGCCCGCCGGGTGAAGCCCGTCGAGGCGCTCGTCCCGTCGTGTCCCACCGCTTCGACTTCTTCCACTGGATCCACTGCTTCCACCGCGCTCAGCCGATCTTGAACTGCTGGGTCGGGGTGGTCTGGTCGATGTCCGAGGAGCGGATCTGCACCGAGACCACCCAGGTGCCGGCCAGCGGGAGCTGGGTCGTGCCGCTCCAGCGGCCGGTGCCCTCCGGGGTGAGCGCCACCGGCAGCGGGCCGAGGTCGCGGTCCGGCAGGGTGAAGGCGAGCTGCACCTCGGGGACGTCCACCGGCTTGCCGTCGGCGCCGTCCAGCGCGAGCTTGACCTCGTTCGGGCCGGTCCGGGCCGGGTTGAGGGTGACGGTCGCGGTGCCCTTGGCGTTCGGCGTCCGGCCCTTGGTGTCGTACGGCAGCTTGAGCTCCTCCGTGCGGCCCGGCTCGGTCTGCGGGGCGGCGGGGGCGGCGTTCCCGGCCCCCGCGCTGCTCCCGGCCGCCTTCACCTCGCCCGCTACCCGCCCGGGCGGGGAGTTGGTGAGCATCGTGGTGACCACCAGCACCGCCACCGCGACCAGCGCCTCCACCAGCACCGAACGGCGCAGCCCGGCCCGGGTCGGGGTCAGCCCGCGCTCGCGGCCCGCGCTGCGCGCGGCGGCCCGCTGGCGCTCCAACTGGGCCTGCCGGAGCGGGTCCTCGCTGTGTACGGCGGCGGCGCCGACCGGCTCGGGCACCTCGGCCCGCTCGACCTCCGCCGCCTCGGCCGGGGCCGAGCGCAGCCGGGCCAGCCAGCTGCGGGAGATCCAGGCGACGCCCAGCATCACGGCCACGCAGCCGCTCTTCACCAGCAGCAGCTTCCCGTACTCGGTGCCGGTCAGCGCGCTCCAACTGCCCAGGCCCCGCCAGGACTGGTAGATCCCGGTGCCGGCCAGCACGGCCACCGAGGCGAAGGCGATCCGGGAGAAACGGTCCACCACCTCGGCGCCGACGCCCTCGCGCAGCGCGACCAGCAGCGAGGCCAGGCCGCCCAGCCAGAGCGCCATCGCGATCAGGTGCAGGATGCCGAACGGCAGCGCCAGCCAGACCTGGATGCCCACCGAGGCGTGGTCGGCGCCGACCCAGGTCGCGGAGAGTGCCACCGCCAGCACCAGTCCGGCCACGCCCAGGCCGATCCGGGCCTCGCGCTGCGGCCGCTCGGCGGCCCGCTGCTCCAGCGCGCGCAGCTCGGCGGCCTCGGTGTCCTCCTGGCGGCCGTCGGCCCCCGCGGGGGCGGCCTCCGGTGAGCCGGGCTGCGCGGGGGCCGGCTTCGGCGGCTGCCCCAACTGCCCGACCAGCAGCGACAGGAAGATCCCGGCCGCGGCGAGCAGCAGCAGCCGGGCCGCCAGCGCGGTGCCGATCCGCTCGTCCAGGGTGGCGCGCACCAGCGACAGGTCGAGGGCCTGCCCGATGCCCGAGCCGCGCTCGTACGGGCCGCGCAGCATCAGCACCGCGACGGTCGAGGCCAGCAGCGCCGTCCAGCCGGTCATCAGCAGCCGCTGCACCGGGCGCCGGGCGGCGCCGGCCGGCCAGCAGAGCAGGACGAAGGCGGCGACCCCGGCGAGCAGCGCGAAGGCCGCGTAGGCGACGGTGCGCCCGGTCCCGTACAGGGCGGCGACCAGGCCGTCCGCCTTGGCGCCCTGCAGCGCGGTGGCGGACACCGAGGTGTCCGAGGGGGCGCCGATGGAGAAGGTGAACGCCCCGCCGACCGGGTGGGAGTCCTCCGAGACGGCCCGCCAGGCGACGGTGTACGTGCCGTTGGTGAGCCCGCTGTTGAGGCCGACCCGGGCGGTGTTGCCCTTGCCGTCGGCGTGCGCCGGGTTGCCGGTGTCCACGGCCTTGCCGGCCGGGTCGAGCACCCGGACGGAGTCGCCGGACAGCGAGACCGACTCGCTGAAGGTCAGGGTCACCGCCGGCGGGGCGGTGGCGACCACCGAGTTCTGCGCCGGGTCGGTGGAGTCCAGGGTGGCGTGCGCGGACGCCGGGGCGGCGCCGGCGAGCATCAGCGCGAGCAGCGTGCCGAGCGTCCCCAGCGCCGCGGCGATGCGCAGCGGGACGGTCCGGCGGCGCGCGGCCGGGCGGCGCTGGGTGGCCCGGGCGTGGGCGCTGCGGTGGTGGGCGGCCTTCTCCATGCTGGCGGGTCCCCTAACTCTGGCCTGGGCGGTAGGTGAGCTCCTTGACCGGCACCTTGACCGAGATGGTGCCGGACTTGGCGAAGGTCAGGTCCAGTTCCAGCTCGTCGCCCAGGGCGGGGGCCTTCTGCCAGTCCATGATCATCAGGTGGGTGCCGCCGCGGGCGAGCTGCAGCGCGCCGTGCGCGGGCACGTCCAGGCTGTTCACCTGCTCCATGGTCGAGGCGGTCGAGCGGTGCATGGTGACCGACCCGGCGGCCGGACTGCTCACCTTGACCAGCTGGTCCGGCCCGCCGTCGTTGCGGACGGTCAGGTAGCCCGCGCCCATCCCGCCGGCCGGGGGCAGCGGGATGTAGGAGTCGGCGACGCTCAGCTTCGCCGGGCCGGCGTCCGCCGAGGTGCCGCCCTGGCCGCCCGTCCCGCAGGCCGCGAGTATCGCGCCGCCGCCGAGGGCGGTGGCGACCACGGCGCCCAGCAGCGCCGACCGGCGGAACCGCCGGGTGCCGGTCATCGCCGTCGTCACGCCGCGACCCCCTTGGCCAGCAGCGGCAGGTCGTGCTCGTAGGTCTTCTCCTCGGTGCCGCTCATGTAGAGCACGTGCGCCTTGTCGTCCGAGGGGAGGAAGGCCAGCACCTGAGCGCCGTGGGTGGAGGTGACGGTGCCGTCCGCGTTGACCACCGGGTCCTCGATCATGATGCCGAGGGACTTGGCGGCGGTCTTCACCCTGCCCAGGTCGCCGGTGAGGCCTATGAAGTCGGTGCCCATCGAGTCCAGCCAGGTGCGCAGCACCTTGGGGGTGTCGCGCTGCGGGTCGGTGGAGACGAAGACGACGTTGACCTTCTTCCGGTCCTCCGCGGACAGGGCCTTCATCGCGACGCCGATGTCGCCCATGGTGGTCGGGCAGACGTCCGGGCAACTGGTGTAGCCGAAGAACAGCAGGGTCGCCTTGCCGTTGGTCTGCTGCCGCAGGTCGTACGGCTGGCCGGAGGTGTCGGTCAGCTGGAGGTCCGGCTTCTCGAAGTTCTTGGCCAGCTTGGTGCCCTGGTACGGGCTGTCGTCCTTCTGCCGGGTCACCTTGGCGGCGGTCGAACCGCCGCCGGAGGAACCGCAGGCGGAGAGGGTCAGCGCGGCGGCCAGGGCGAGGGCGGCGGCGCCGGCCAGGCGGGTGGAACGGGCGGTGCGGGACATGGTGCGTGCTTCCGATCAGGCGCGGTGGACCACCGGCGGGGCCGTACCCGGAGCGGTACGGCCCCACCGGCGCGGGGGTCAGGAGGCGGAGCCGCTGTTCTTGCGGCGCAGGCCGAGCACGCCGACAGCGGTGCCGATCACGCCGACCACGATGCCGACCACGCCGAGGATCCGGGCGGTGCTGTCGCTGGACTTGGCGTCGCCGTCGGAGGCGGCGGCGTGGTCGGAGCTGTCGCCGTGGGCGCCGGCGGCGGGGGAGGCGGTGGCGCCGGCGCCGTGGTGGTCGTCACCGGCGGCGGCCTTGGTGAGCTTCAGCGTCGGGGCCGGGTGGGCCGGCTCGGGCTGGCCGGCCGGGGCCTCGTCGATCCAGCGGACGACGTCGCCGTTGTCGTAGGTCTGCAGGGCCTTGAAGGCCATGCTGTCGGCGTCGGTCGGCAGCGGGCCGAGCGAGACCCGGAACTCCTGGAACTGACCGGGGGCGATCTTGGTGCCCGGGTCGGCGGTCCAGGTGATCTTGGAGACGGCCTCGTTGACGTCGCTGCCGTGCACCTTGATGGGCTTGTCGAGCTTGGCCTTCTCGACGGCGGCGCTCCAGCCCGGCAGCGGCAGCGTCCGGACCGAGGCCAGCGGGTGGTCCAGCGGCAGGTTGACCTCGAGCTTCACCGTGCTCGCCGTGTCGCTCTCGTTCGGCACCCGGAAGTCGACGGCCGTGTAGCCGCCCTGGGCCGCCGAACCCGGGTTCACGGTGACGTGCGCGAAGGCGGGCCCGGCCAGCGCCACCACGGAGGCGGCGGCGGTCAGGGCGACGGCGGCGATACGACGGGTGGGAAGGGAACGCATGATGGGGGGTCTCCGATCGGAGCTCGGCACGTGACCCGCCGCTCTCGGCGGCGCCGCACGCGCGGACGTGGGGCAGGACCAGGGGCCGCCGTCGCCGTGGGCGGACGGAACGGCCCGGACACCGCGCACCGCACCCGGTCGGCCCGCACCCCTGCTCGGGGCGCGCGGGAACACCGGATCAGTACGCGAAGGCCCCGCGCGGCGGCCCGCGCCGCACCACGCTGTGCCGCAGCACCGCACCCGCGGGCAGCCGGCTCCCGCCGTCCCCCGCCCCGAACCGGCGGACCGGACCGGCCACGCCGAACAGACCGCGCAGCAACGCGGCCACCAGCACCAGGGCCGAGCGCAGCGGCGCCGCCCAGTGCTCTCGGGCCGCCGACGCCGCCACCCGCACCAGCCGCCACAGCGCCGCCTCGCCGCGCCGCAGCCACCAGCCCGCCACCAGCGCGGCGGCCAGGTGCCCGGCCAGCATCGACGGCGTCATCCCCAGCACGCCGCCCTGCTGCCACCAGGGCGCGGCGGCGTACGCGTGCGGATCCAGACCCGCCGAGGAGACCAACTGCTCCGGCGAGGCGCCGCCGGGCAGGCCCACCAGGGTGCCCGGCCGGGCCTCGTTGCAGATCAGCCGACCGGCCGCCATCGGCATGCTCATCGGAACGCCGTCGTGCATCCCGTGGCCGCCCAGGCCGTGGAACAGACAGTGCAGCCCCAGCTGCCCCGCGCCCAGCGCCCCGGAGATGGCCACCATCGAGCGCTCCCGCCCGCCGCACGCCACCGCGAGCACCAGCACCGCGGCGAAGCCCGTCGCCAGCGCGACCGGCGGCACGTCGCCGCCACCCGCCAGCGCGTGCCCGGCGGCCGCGATCAGCGTGCACACCAGGGCGAACGGGACCGCCCGGGCAAGCCGTAGGTCCCAGGCGGCCCCCACCGGCCGGGCCGGCTGTGCTCGCTCGGAGACAGGGGTGCCCTGGAACGGGGCGGCGGGGAGGGCAGTCATGGCCGGGCCATCATCTCATCGCGTACACCGCCGACACGGGCAGGGTGGGAAATCCCTACGAATGCCCCGTTCGGCCGCGGCGTGCACCCCACCGCATGCGCCCTTCGGCACAGACCCCATCGGCAGTCCATCCGCCGAACGGGCGGTAGCCGTCCCCGCGCACGGTTCACCGCCGAATCGCCCGGAGATACCTAGTTGTATGTGGAGCCGCAGCCAGGAGGGACCTCCCGTGGACATCTGGTGGACTCTGCACCTCAAGCGCGACCCGGCCAGCGTTCCGCTGGCCCGGCGCATCCTGCTCGGTGCCATGGCGACCGCGGGCGTCGACCCCCAGATCGCCGACGACCTCGGCGTCGCCCTCACCGAAGCCTGCGCCAACGCCGTCGAGCACGGCGCCACCGGCCGACCCGACGACGGCTTCCAGGTCACCGCCTCCATCAGCGGCGACCGCCTGCGGATCGAGGTCACCGACTCCGGGCCCGGCCTGCCCGCCCCCAGCACCCCGCTCGCCCGCCGCCCGGCCGCCCCCGCCCCGGCCGGCCACGCCCCCCGCCGCGCCCGCCGCGGCCGCGCCACCGTCCCGGCCCGCGTCCTCACCGCCCACCGCCCCCGCCGCGACGGCCACCCCTACGACACCCACGTCCTCCCCCACCGCCCCGCGGCCCCCACCCTCCGCCCGGTCGACCTCGACACCCTCCCCGACCTCACCGCCGAATCCGGCCGCGGCCTCTTCCTCATCCACGCCCTCACCGACCACGTCCAACTCCGCAACCACCCGCTCCGCGGGGCGATCGTGAGCTTCGACAAGATCCTCAAGTGGCAGGACGGCGCGCTGTTGCAGGCGTCGTAGCGGCGAGGCGCGGAGGCGCGCCGGGCGCGGACCCGGCGGAGATCCGCAGGGGCGATGGCTGTTCGGTGGTGGCCCCGGCGACGTGGTCGTGTGGCTGCGTGGGACGTCGTGGTGGACGCGGCCCTCCACCCCGTACGCGCAGGCGTGGGGGCGGACCTGGGGGAGATCCGCAGGACGATCGGCAGGGGCGACGGCTGTCGGTGGTGGCCCCCGGCGAGGCGGTCGTGCGGGCTTCGCGCGCAGCCCTCTCTCCCCGCACGCGCCCGCGCGGAGGGTGGCGGCCCGGACGGAGTCGGCGCCGGGTGTCGGCCGCCCCGGCGAGGTGCTCGGCGGCCGCCGTGCACGGCGGGTCCTTCACCCGGGGCGTTCGGTGGCGGTGGTCGGCGCCGGGGTGTTGTGAACCGGGAGCGACCGAGTGGCGGTGGCCCCCGCGGGCGGCAGGGCAGCGCGTCCGGGGTGCCGGATGGGAGTCCGCGCCGGGCGTCGGTCGCGCCGGCGAGGTGGTCGCCGGGACGCGGGGCCGCGTCGGCGGGTGCCGTCCTCGGTGGGGGTCAGTCGGTGGTGGGGCGGCGGCGGGTGAGGAGGAGGAGGGTGGTGCCGAGGACGAGGGCGGTGGTGCCGGCGATGGCGAGGGGGCGGGTGGCGGTGCCGGCGCCGGTGTCGGCGAGGTGGGTGGGGGTGGTGGCGGTGGGGGCCGGGGTGTGGTCGGTGGGGGTGAGGGTGCCGGTGTAGGTGGCGGTGAGCTGGGGGCAGGTGTACTTCTTCGCCGGGGCGGAGCCGCTCGGGAGGACCTCGGACTTGGCGGTGAAGGTGAGGCGGTGGTCGCCGTGCGGGGTGCCGGCGGCGGGCCGGACCTGGAGGGTGAGCCGCTGGCCCTGGGGGACCTGGTAGCCGCCGGTGTTGACCGGGGAGCCGGTGACGGTGAGGGGCTTCCAGGCGCCGGCGCCCGCGCGCAGTTCGAGGGGCAGGCTGCCGCTGCCGTCGGCGAGCGCGAGGGTGGTGGCGAGCTGCTTGACCGTGGTGGTGCTGGTGTTGGTGAAGGTGACGGAGAGTTCGCCCGGGGTGCCGTTGCCGCCGGTGGCCGGTATCGGGTCGGTGGTGACGCCTTCCGGGCAGTCGGTGTCGGCGCTGGTGGCGGCGGCCGTGGGCGTCGTCGCGGTGGCGGTGGCGGTCGGGGTGTCGTCGGCGAACGCGGGGGCCGTGGCGAGGGCGACCGGACCGGCGGTGAGCACGAGCAGGGTGCAGGCGGCGGGAAGGCGGGCGGGACGCATCGGTGGGCTCCAGCGGTGGGGTCGGGTTGCGTTCTCCGGGGGAAGACCACCGAGGGGCCCGAACGGTTGTCCGCGCCCCTCGGTTCACTTCACGGGGTTTCAGCCGTGCGCGCCCGCCTTGCGGCGGCGCAGGACGAACACGGTACCGGCGCCGGCGGCCAGCACGGCCGCGCCGCCGAGGGCGATCGGCAGGGTGCTGGAGTCGGCACCGGTGTGGGCCAGTTCGGGGCCGGCGGAGGCCGTGGTGGCGCCGGGCGCGGGGGCGGCGGCCGTGGTGGTGGCCGGGGCGGAGGCCGAGGGCGCCGCCGAGGGCGAGCCGGTGGTGGCCGGGGTGCCGTCGACGACCTTGAACGGCTGGGCGACCTGGTAGTTGCCGCTGAAGCCGCTGCAGCTTCCCTCCGGCCCCTGGCGGACGCCCGGGACGTCCTTGCTGAGGAAGGACTCGGAGGCGCCGTCGAGCCGGGCGAAGTAGTTCGCGCCGAGCGCCTTGCCGGTGGCGGCGAGGCGCACCTGGAGGGTGAGCTTCTCGCCCTTGGCGAGCTTGAAGGTGCCGAGGTCGACGCGGATGTAGCTCATGTTGTTCTCGATGGCGTCCTGGCTGACGGGCTTCCAGTCGCCGCCGGGGAGCTTCAGCTGGACGGTGAAGGCGTCCTTGCCCCAGGTGGGCTGGTTGGGCGCGCCCTCCTCGCCGATGTCGGTGACGAAGAAGTGGGTGCTGAGCTTCTTCAGGTCGACGGGGGTGTCGTTCTCGAAGGTCACGCTCGCCTCCTGCGGGGCGCCGCCCTTGGTCAGGGTGACGCCGGACAGGCCGCTGCCGGTGGTCTTGAGGTTCTCCAGGTGGTACCCGCCCGGGCAGGGGCCGCTGGGCGAGGGCACCGGCGCGGTCGGCAGGTGGGGCGGCAGGGTGGCGGGTCCGCCGGTGGGGGCTCCGGCGGGGGCGGTGGGGGCGCTCGGGGCCGCGGTGGCGGCGGGCGTGGCCGGGATCCCGACGGCGCCGGCGGTGGCGGCGCCGACCGAGGCGCCGAGGGCGATGGCGACCAGCGCTGCGGAGGCCATGAGACGGGAAGAGCGCACGATCAGGTGCTCCAACTCTGGAGTGCGGGAAGGCCGTGGTGGGCGACGGGGGCCCGGGCGCGGGGCACCGGGCGGGTCGCGATCGCGCACACTATCGAGCCGCGGTGGCCGGATCCCGACGGGGGTGGCGCCGTGCGTACGGCGCCCGGGGGCCCCGGGCCGTTGGTGTACGGGGGACCGGGCGCGGTGGCGGCGGGGTTGCCGGGGCCCCGGTTGCCGGGCGGCGGGGGTGGTCGGACGATGGGGGGCATGATGCACCAGATGCGAGCCGAGTTCGGCCCCGAGGGGGAGGCCGGTGGGGTGCGGCTGTGGCACATCGTCCGGGGTGCGCAGAGCGTGGCGATGTGCGGCCGGGAGCTCGATCCGGGGGCGCCGGTGCGGGAGGCGGTGGACTGGGGGCGGACCCCGGAGCTGTGCTGCCACACCTGCGGGGCGTACTTCCTGCGCGAGACGCCGTACCTGTCGGCCGAGCACCAGTGAGCGGCCGGGCGCTACGGTGCTCGGTATGGAGGAATCGCTGGTCCGGCCCCGGTCGCTGACCGCCGAGGCCGCGGGGTTGCGCTCCGGGGTGCCCGGCCTGTCCGAGTACGTCGACCGGTTCTGCGCGCTGGTCGAGCGGGTGGATCCGCTGCTCCGCGCCTTCGTGGCGGAGCCCGGGCGGCACGACCGACTGCGGGCGCGGGCACGGGAGTTGGCCGCGCTTCACCCGGAGCCGGCCGGGCGGCCGCCGCTGTACGGGGTGGCGGTGGGGGTGAAGGACATCGTGCACGTGGACGGGCTGCCCACGCACGGGGGTTCGGCCCTGCCGCCGGGTGTGCTGGCCGGGCCGCAGGCCGTGGTGGTGGACCGGCTGCTGGCGGCGGGGGCGATGGTCGCGGGCAAGACGGTGACCGCCGAGTTCGCCGCGACCGCCCCGGGGCCGACCCGCAATCCGCACCGTCCCGGGCACACCCCGGGCGGGTCGAGCAGCGGCTCGGCGGCGGCGGTGGCGGCCGGGCTGGTGCCCTTGGCGATCGGTACCCAGACGGTGGGTTCGGTGATCCGTCCGGCCGCGTACTGCGGGGTGGTGGGGTTCCGGCCGACGTACGGGCGGATCCCGATCGCGGGCGTGATCCCGAACGCGCCGAGCCTCGACACCCTGGGCGTGTTCACCGCCGATCTGGCGGGTGCGGCGCTGGTGGCCCCGCTGCTGTGCGACGACTGGCGGCCCGCGGCGGGGGACGGGGAGGCGGTGGCGGCGCCGGTGTGCGGGGTGCCGGACGGGCCGTACCTGGAGCAGGTCGAGCCGGCCGCGCTGCGGGTCTTCGAGGAGCGGGTGGCGCGGCTGGTGCGGGCCGGGGTGGCGGTGCGCAGGGTGCCGCTGTTCCCCGACTTCGCCGAGGTGGCCCGGCAGTTGCAGTTCGTCAACCGGTTCGAGCTGGCCCGCAGCCACGTCGACTGGTTCGCCCGGTTCGGCGGCCTGTACCGGCCGGAGACGGCGGCGAGCATCCGGGTCGGCCAGGGGGTCGCGGCGGAGGACCGGGAGGCCGGGCTGCGGTTCCGGGAGGGGCTGCGCGAGCGGGTGGCCGGGGCGGCCGCCGCGGCCGGGGTGGACCTGTGGCTGGCGCCGTCGGCGCCGGGCGGGGCGCCGGAGGGGCTGCACGACACGGGGCCCGGCGGGATGTCGCTGCCGTGGAGCTTCCTAGGCCTGCCCGCGCTGAGCCTGCCGGCCGGGCGGACCGCGGACGGGCTGCCGCTCGGTCTCCAGGTGGTCGGCGCGGCGGGCGGGGACGAGCGGCTGCTGGCCCAAGCGGCCGTGCTGGAGCGGGTGTTGGGATAGCAGCCCGGCCGGACGGTGGGCCGGCGGCAGGCCCCGGCCGTCAGGCGAGCGCCGGGTCGGCCGGGTCGGTGGCCGCGGCGCGGAGCAGGTGCCGCAGGAGGCGGCCGGCCCGCTGGTACGGGACGTCGTCCTCGTGCAGCACGGCCTGCGAGTTGGCCGCCTCCAGGACGGCGATCAGCGCGAAGGCGAGGTCGTCGAGGTCGGTGCCGGGGCGCAGGGCGCCGGCGGTGCGGGCCTCGGCGAGGGCTTCGACGACGGTGCCGTGCCATTCCCGGGCGCAGTCGGCCAGGGCGTCCCGGACGGCGCCGGGGCGGGCGTCGAACTCGGCGGTGACCTCGTAGAAGAAGCAGCCGCCGGGGAAGACCCGGGCCCGGGAGTAGGCGAGCCAGCTCTCGCAGAGCGCCTTGGCCCGGGCGAGGCCGGGCGGGGTGTCGGCGACCGGGGTGACGACGGCGTCGGCGAAGATCCGGCGGGCGGCGCGGACGGTGGCGAGCTGCAGCTCCTCCTTGGAGCCGAAGCCGGCGAAGACGCCGCTCTTGCTGAGCCCGAGGTCGGTGGCGAGGCGGCCGATGGAGAGGGCGTCCAGGCCCTCGACGGAGGCGATCCCGACGGCGCGGTGCAGGACGGCCCGGCGGGTCTCCTCGCCGCGCAGGACCCGTCCGTCCGTGGTCGGTGCGGCCATGGTTCGTCCTCGTTCCTCGTCGCCGTGGGGTGCCGCCCAGGGTAGTGGGCCGTCCACCGGTCCGTAGCGGGCCGGCCGCCGGTCCGAAAAACTGCACGAACGGTCGTGCTAATATCTCGCCCCGAGCAAGGAGCAAGGCCCAGGGAGCACAGCGAACAGGGGAGACCCGATGGACCCGGCCCAGGCACTGATCCGCACCGCCCTCAACCCCGCCGCCCGGATCGCCCCCGGCCCGGCCGGCCGGGCGGCCTTCGAACTCTTCCGGCGCCCGCTGCGGCGCAGCCGGGTCCGGCCCGCCGAGCAGGAGGTCCACCACCGGGCCGTCCGTGAACCGCTGGCCGTCAACGGCAAGCCGGTGGTCGGCTACCGCTGGGGCAGCGGCGAGCGGCCCGTCCTGCTGCTGCACGGCTGGCGCTCCCGGGCCTCCCGCTTCGCGCCCTTCGTCCCCCGGCTGCGCGCCCTCGGCCTCAGTGCCCTGGCCTTCGACGCGCCTGGCCACGGCGACTCCGGCGGACGCGCCACCAGCGTGCTGGAGTACGGCGAACTGGCGCGTCGACTCCAGGGCCGGTACGGGCCGTTCGAGGCCGTGGTGGCGCACTCGCTGGGCGTCTGCGCGGCCTTCGGGGCGCTCGGCGACGGCCTGCGGGCGGGCCGGCTGGCGGCCGTGTCCGGGGTGTCCGAGGTGGGCTTCTTCCCGGCCGCCTTCTGCGCCGGGCTGGGCCTGGACGCCACCGTCGAACGGGAGTTGCGCCGCCGGATCGAGCGGGACCTGTTCGCCGGGGACGCCGGCGTCTGGGAGCGCTACGACGCCGCGCACCGGGCGGCGGCGGTCGGGCTGCCGGTCCTGGTGGTGCACGACGAGGGCGACGACGTGGTGCCGCTCGGCCAGGCGCGGCGCCTGAAACGGGCGTACGGGGAGCGGCTCGACCTGGTGGTCACCCGGGGGCTCGGGCACCGCCGGATCGTCGCGGAGCCGGCCGTGGTCGACCAGGTGATCGGATTCATCTCCGCGGGACTGGAGGTCACCGCCGCATGAAGCTCGTCGAACTGCACGCCCGGGCCGTGGACTTGGCCGTGGAGGTGGTGGACACCGTCCGGCCGGAGAAGCTGGACCGGCCCACCCCGTGCGCCGGATGGACCCTGCGTCGGCTGCTGGCGCACTGCGTCGGCCAGCACCTCGGCTTCGCCGCGGCCGCCCGCGGCGCCGGGCCGGACCTGTCGCTGTTCGCGGACGCCCCGCTCGGCGCCGACCCGGCGGAGGACTTCCGCCGCACCGGCGCCGACCTCACCGCAGCCTTCCGGGAGGCGGCCGCCGCCGGGCGGGCGCTCTGGCTGCCCGAGGTCCGGGCCGACCAGCCGTTCCCGTTCGCCCAGGGGGTCGGCTTCCACCTGCTGGACACCCTGGTGCACGGCTGGGACGTCGCCGCGGCGCTCGGCGGCACCGGGCGGCTGGTCGCGGCGGTGGACGGCGACGACGCCCTGGCGGGCACGCTGCTGGCGGTGACCGGGGCCGTCCCGGACACGCCGGAGGCCCGCGGGCCGGGCCGGGCCTTCCGCCCGGGGCTGGTGCCCGGCGGCGGAGCGGGCCGGTTCGAGCGGGCCCTGGCGCTGCTCGGGCGCGATCCGGCCTGGCGGGCCCAGGGGGCCTAGCGGTTCCGGAGGCCTTGCTCGTCCGGGCCGCGCCGCTCGTCCTGGAAGCGCGGTCCGCCGATCAGGAACAGCAGCGCTGCGGCCGGAAAGCCGAGCGCGGCGCCGAGCACCACGATGAACTGCCAGAACGTCGTCATCATCCGCTCCTCGTCAGTCTGGGCCTCGTCAGTCCCGGGCCGCCCGGGCACCCGAAGGTGGTACCAAACCCGACCGGCCCTGATTGGCCGAATTGTCCAGTTGTTATCAGACGGTATGGCCGAATCGCCCCCGCTGCCACCGGACACCGGGCGCCGGCCCGCGCCACACCGGCGCAGGGGTCTGGGCGCGGGCCGGGGGCGGCGGCCACACTGTCGGGATGCAGCTACAGCTCGCAGGGGAAGCACGTCGGCCCGACCGCGAGAGCGAGGACTTCGCGGCGGCCTCGCCGGAGGCACTCGTCCTGCTGGACGGCGCCAGCTCGCCGGCCGGCCTGGAGTCCGGGTGCCGGCACGGAACCGCCTGGTACGTCCGCCGGTTGGGGGTGCACCTGCTCGCCCGGCTCACCGACCGGGTGGACCGCTCGATCGCCGAGTGCCTGGCCGACGCCATCGTGGAGACGGCCGCGCTGCACGGCGGCCGCTGCGACCTCGGCCACGCCAACACGCCCGCGGCGATGGTGGTCGCGGCCCGGCGGCACGGCGAGTCGCTGGAGTACCTGGTGCTCGGCGACTCGCTGCTGGTGCTGGAGTTCAAGGACGGCCCGCCCAAGGTGATCGGCGACAACCAGCGCTTCCCCGGCGGGGAGGGGCTGCGCCGCCAGGTCTGGGCGACCGTCCCGGGCAGCGCCGAGCGGGCCGCGCTGCACCTGGAGTACGCGCTGGCGGTGCGCGCCGCCCGCAACCGGGGGACCGGGCCGTGGATCGCCGCGGCCAGCCCGCGGGCCGCCGAGCACGCCGAGACCGGTTTCGTCCGGCTGGACCGGCTGCACGCGCTGGCCGCCCTCACCGACGGCGCCTCGCGCTACACCGAGCGCTTCGGGCTGGGCAGTTGGGGCGATGTGCTGCGGCTGCTCGCGGAGTCGGGCCCGGGCGAGCTGATCGCCCAGGTCCGCGCGGTGGAGCGGGCGGACGCGGGCTGCGAGCGCTGGCCGCGCGGCAAGACCCACGACGACGCCTCCGCCGTCTACGCGTTGCTGTAGGCGGCGGAGGCGCTGCTCAGGCGGAGGTGCGGCCCGGGCGGAGGTGCTGCCCGGGTGTGCCGGGTCAGCGGTTGTAGCCCCAGGCGAAGCTGGAGGAGTCGCCGGCCTTCTGGACCCACGGCCTCACGTAGCGGGAGGGGTCGTCGCTGGTGGAGTACCCGCCGCCGGTGATCCCGTTGTGGTCTCGACCAATTTGGCCAGTGGTTCAGACCAATCGACATTATCGCGAGCAGCCCGGAGCGGGTGTCAACACCCGTGCGACAAGAGGAAGATGGGACTCCGGAGGCTTCCGGTGCGAACATGCCGAAGGGCCCGGACCATGCGGTCCGGGCCCTTCGGGTGTGCCGACGCCGGTGGGCGTCAGTGGGCGTCGGTGGGGATGGTGCCGAGGCGGCCGGCCTGGAAGTCCTCCATGGCCTGCTGGAGCTCGCGGTGGCTGTTCATCACGAACGGGCCGTAGTGGGCGACGGGTTCGCGGATCGGGAGGCCGCCGAGGAGGACCACCTCGAAGTTGTTGTCGCGGGAGTCCTGCTTCTCGTCGGCGCGGATGGTGATCGAGTCGCCGTCGCCGAAGACGACGGCCTGGCCCCGGTGGAAGGGACGGCGCTCGCCACCGGCCGAACCGTTGCCCGCGAGGCCGTAGGCGAGGGCGTTGAAGTCGGAGCGCCAGGGCAGGGTGACCTGGGCGCCGGGGTTGATCGAGGCGTGGATCATGGTGATCGGGGTGAAGGTGGTGCCCGGGCCCTGGTGGCCGTCCATCTCGCCGGCGATCACCCGGAGCAGCGCGCCGCCGTCCTCGGAGCCGAGCAGCTTGACGCTGCCGCCGCGGATGTCCTGGTACTTCGGGGTGATCATCTTGTCCGAGGCGGGCAGGTTCACCCACAGCTGGAGGCCGTGGAAGAGGCCGCCGGACCTCACCAGGGACTCCGGCGGGGTCTCGATGTGCAGGAGGCCGGAGCCGGCGGTCATCCACTGGGTGTCGCCATCGGTGATCGTGCCGCCACCGCCGTGCGAGTCCCGGTGGATGAACGTTCCGTCGATGATGTAGGTGACGGTCTCGAAGCCGCGGTGCGGGTGCCAGGGGGTCCCCTTCGGCTCGCCGGCCGCGTAGTCCACCTCGCCCATCTGGTCCATCATGATGAACGGGTCGAGGTACTTCTGGTTGATCTTGGCGAAGGCGCGGCGGACGGGGAAGCCCTCGCCTTCGAAGCCCTCGGGGGCGGTGGCGACGGTGAGCACCGGCCGCGGGGTGGCGACGGCCGGGTCCGGCGTGGTGACGCGCGGGAGGGTCAGCGGGTTGTCGACGGTCACGGCGGGCATGTCGGCCTCCTTCGAGGGGGGTTTCTCTGGCCTACGTCCACGAGAATAGTTCAATCCTCAACAACAAGCAAGTTGAAAGTTGAACTATGTGGTGATGAAGGAGCGCGGGGCTCCTCGTTCAGGATGGGTCAGCCGTACATGCGGCGCATGGTGAAGTCGACCATCTGCTCGACCGCCTTGGCGTCGAACACCATCCGGTGCTCGCCCTCCATGTCCAGCGCGAAGCCGTAGCCGGTCGGCAGCAGGTCCAGCACCTCGGCACCGGTGACGGTGAAGTGCTTGGAGTCCTTGCCGGCGTAGCGGCGCAGCTCCTTGAGCGAGCTGAACATCGGGATCACCGGCGTCGGGGTGTTGTGCAGTGCCAGGAAGCCGGGGCGCTCGCCGCGCGGGCAGTGCACCTTCGAGGTGATGAAGATGGCCTGGAAGTCCTCGACCGCCATCGAGCCCGTGGTGAAGGCCCGCACCGCGTCCGCGAGGGACGGCGGGGAGGGCTCCGGGTACAGCGACTGCTGAGGCGCCTGCCCCTGCGCGCCGTACGCGTCCGGTCCGGGCATGCCGTTCATGCCCGGCTGCGGACCCGCCTGCTGCTGGTAGGGGTCACCCGGGTATGCGTTCTGGTCATATCCGTACACACGGACAGGCTAGCGGGAGCGCACCCGCGCGCGCTGGCGTCGATCCTGACAAGGAGTGGTCGTCCCGGCTTGTGGGACGTGACCACGTTCATACCGGATTCACCGCCGGGGGCTTGCCCAAGTTACCGCTGGGTAGCATCATGATGCCTACTGGTGGGTACGGGACGCCCGAAACGAGGCGGTCTCCCGGAAGCGACGAACCGGAGAAAACGGCCATGGGTCACTACAAGTCCAACCTGCGGGACGTGGAGTTCAACCTCTTCGAGGTGTTCGGTCGCGACCAGGTGTACGGCACCGGGCCGTTCGCGGACATGGACGTCGAGACCGCGAAGAACATCCTCAGCGAGATCGCCCGCCTCGCCGAGAACGACCTCGCCGCGTCCTTCACCGACACCGACCGCAACCCGCCGGTCTTCGACCCGGAGACCAACACCGCCCCGATCCCGGCCACGTTCAAGAAGAGCTACCAGACCTTCATGGACGCCGAGTGGTGGCGCCTGGGCATCCCGGAGTCCATCGGCGGCCAGGTCACCCCGAACTCGCTGATCTGGGCCTTCGCCGAGCAGATCCTGGGCTCCAACCCCGCCATCTGGATGTACTCCTCCGGCCCGGCCTTCGCCGGCGTCATCGCCGAGGAGGGCACCGAGGAGCAGCTCGAGGTCGCCAAGCGGATGACCGACCGCCTGTGGGGCTCCACCATGGTCCTCACCGAGCCCGACGCGGGCTCCGACGTGGGCGCCGGCCGCACGAAGGCGATCCAGCAGGAGGACGGCTCCTGGCACATCGAGGGCGTCAAGCGCTTCATCACCTCGGGCGAGCACGACATGTCCGAGAACATCATCCACATGGTGCTGGCCCGCCCCGAGGGCGGTAAGCCGGGCACCAAGGGCCTCGGTCTGTTCATCGTCCCCAAGTTCGACTTCGACTGGGAGACCGGCGAGCTCGGCGAGCGCAACGGCGTCTACGCCACCAACGTCGAGCACAAGATGGGCCTCAAGGCCTCGAACACCTGCGAGATGACCTTCGGTGCCAAGCACCCGGCCAAGGGCTGGCTGCTGGGCGAGAAGGTCGACGGCATCCGCCAGATGTTCAAGATCATCGAGTTCGCCCGGATGATGGTCGGCACGAAGGCCATCGCCACCCTCTCCACCGGCTACCTGAACGCCCTGGAGTACGCCAAGGAGCGCGTGCAGGGTGCCGACATCTCCCAGTTCCTGGACAAGACCGCCCCGCGCGTCACCATCACCCACCACCCGGACGTGCGCCGCTCGCTGCTGACCCAGAAGGCCTACGCCGAGGGCATGCGCGCGCTGGTCCTGTTCACCGCGTCCGTCCAGGACGACATGATGGCCGCCAAGCTGCGCGGCGAGAAGGACGAGGCCGCCGAGCGCCTCAACGACTTCCTGCTCCCGATCGTCAAGGGCTACGGCTCGGAGAAGTCCTACGAGCAGCTCGCCCAGTCCCTGCAGACCTTCGGTGGCTCCGGCTACCTGCAGGAGTACCCGATCGAGCAGTACATCCGCGACGCCAAGATCGACACCCTGTACGAGGGCACCACCGCCATCCAGGGCCAGGACTTCTTCTTCCGCAAGATCGTCAAGGACGGTGGCCAGGCGCTCACCGCCCTCAACGAGCAGATCCAGAAGTTCCTCGGCTCCGCCGAGGGCGGCGACGCCCTGGCCGCCGAGCGCGAGCTGCTCGCCAAGGCCGCCGGCGACCTGGAGGCCATCGTCGGCAAGCTCATCGCCGACCTGACCTCGGTCGAGCAGGACGTCAAGAACATGTACAAGGTGGGCCTCAACACCACCCGCCTGCTGATGGTCTCCGGCGACGTCGTGGTCGGCTGGCTGCTGCTGCGTCAGGCCGCGGTGGCCCTGGCCAAGCTGGAGGCCGGCGCCTCCGAGAAGGACGTGCCGTTCTACCAGGGCAAGGTCGCGGCCGCCCGCTTCTTCGCCAAGAACGTCCTCCCGACCATCGCCCCGCAGCGGGCGATCGCCGAGGGCATCGACAACGAGATCATGGAGCTGGCGGAGGAGGCCTTCTAGGCCCCGCACGCTCTTCTGACCGCCTGACGACACACCCTCACACCGAAGGGCCCGGCTGCCACCGGGCCCTTCGGTGTTGTCGCATGCCTGCTCGGCTATGCGTTGCGCAGGGCTTGGAGCGGGTCGGTGCGGGCGCCCATGGCGCGGCGCGGGCCGATCCGGCGCGGCCCCGTTCCGCCGCTATCTGACGGTGTGCGACCGGGAGGGATCAGGGTGTGAAGAAGGGCCGGTGGGAGGCGGGTTCGGGATCGTGGGGGTGTTCCGCAACCGTTGCCGGGTATCGAATGCCATGTCCGTGTACGGGCATATGCTCAAGGTGCGAAGCCGACCCCCCATCCGGCTTCGGCCCTCCCTCGACCCTGGAGCAGCATGTCGACCGCCGCCCGCCGGGCATTCTTCGACCGGACGCACACCGACGATCTGATCGCCTTCCTCGGCACCTCGCCGTCCCCGTACCACGCGGTAGCGAGCGCCGCCGAGCGCCTGGAGAAGGCGGGGTTCCGTCAGGTCGCGGAGACGGACGCCTGGGACGCGGCGGCCGGCGGGCGCTACCTGATCCGCGGTGGTGCGCTGATCGCCTGGTACCTGCCGGAGGGGGCCGGTCCGGAGACGCCGTTCCGCATCGTCGGCACCCACACCGACTCGCCCAACCTGCGCGTGAAGCCGGTCCCCGACACCGGCTCCGCCGGGTGGCGGCAGGTCGCGGTGGAGATCTACGGCGGGGTGCCGCTGAACACCTGGCTCGACCGCGACCTCGGCCTGTCCGGCAGACTCGCGCTGAAGGACGGCAGTGCGCGGCTCGTCCAGCTGGACGAGCCGCTGCTGCGCGTGCCCCAGCTCGCCATCCACCTGGACCGCCAGGTCAACGACGGCATGAAGCTCGACCGGCAGCGCCACCTCACTCCGATCTGGGGCCTCGGCCCGGTCGACGAGGGCTCGCTGATCTCCTACGTCGCCGAGCGGGCCGGGCTGGCCGCCGAGGACGTGGTCGGCTGGGACCTGATGACCCACGACGTTCAGCCCGCCTCCTACCTGGGCCGCGACCGCGAGCTGCTGGCCGGCCCGCGCCTGGACAACCAGCTCTCGGTGCACGCGGCCACCGCCGCGCTGGCCGCCGTGGCCGTCGCCGCCGCCGGGGGCGAGGTGGCGCTGCCGTACATCCCGGTGCTGGCCGCCTTCGACCACGAGGAGACCGGCAGCGAGTCGGACACCGGCGCGCAGAGCCCGCTGCTCGGCAACGTGCTCGACCGGACGATCCACGCCCGCGGCGGCAACCCGGAGGACCGCGCCCGGGCGCTGGCCGGCACCGTCTGCCTGTCCTCGGACATGGGCCACGCCGTCCACCCGAACTACTCCGAGCGGCACGAGCCGGGCCACCACCCGCTGCCGAACAACGGGCCGATCCTCAAGGTCAACGTCAACAACCGCTACGCGACCGACGGCGTCGGCCGGGCGGTGTTCGCGGCCGCCTGCGAGAAGGCCGGCGTGCCGTGGCAGAGCTTCGTGTCCAACAACGCGATGCCCTGCGGGACGACCATCGGGCCGATCACCGCGGCGCGGCTGGGCATCAAGACGGTGGACTGCGGCATCGCGGCGCTGTCCATGCACTCGGCGCGCGAGCTGTGCGGGGCCGAGGACCCGTACCTGCTGGCGAGCGCGATCAAGGCCTTCCTGGAGGGCTGAGGACGGTAGACGCGAAGGGGCCCGCCGGTTCGTCCGGCGGGCCCCTGGGTGTTTGCGTTGTTACTCCATGCCCGCCAGGACGAGCGGGAGGCGGCGGGCGCCGTCGGCGACCAGCTTCACCGGCACGCCCCAGTCCTGCTGGTGCACGTGGCAGGCCGGGTACTCGATCTCCGGGTCGTCGTCGCAGGAGGCGGCCATCGCCGAGACGTGCAGCACGCCCTCGGTCACCTCGTCCGAGAGCACCAGCTCGCGGGAGAGGGCGGAGTCCGCGCCCGCGCCGGAGACCAGCAGTTCGGGCGGGGTCGAGCTGACCAGCAGCCGGGTGGACGGGCCGTAGCGCTCGTCCAGCTTCTGGCCGCTCGGCGCCTCGAAGACCACGTCCAGCCGCAGGGCGCCCGGCGCGACCTCGGTGGCGGCGCGCTGGGTGCGGTGCGCCATCGACTCCACCCGGACGGCCTCCTCCGGCAGCCGCAGCCGGGTCAGCCGGTGCCGGGCCGACTCGACCACCACGATGTCGCCGTCCACCAGCACCGCCCCGGAGGGCTCGCGCAGGTCGGTGGCCAGGGTGGTGACCTCGCCGCTCGCCGGGTCGAAGCGGCGCAGGGCGTGGTTGTAGGTGTCGCTGACGGCCACCGAGCCGTCCGGCAGCACCGTCACGCCCAGCGGGTGCTGGAACAGGGCCTGGTCGGCGGCGCCGTCCCGGTGGCCGAAGTCGAACAGGCCGGTGCCCACGGCCGTTCGGACGGTTTTGGTTTCACGTGAAACGGAACGCAGCGCGGAGGTCTCCGAGTCGGCGACCCAGAGCTGCTCGCCGTCCGCGGAGACGGCGAGGCCGGACGGCTGGGCGAACCAGGCCTCGGCGGCCGGGCCGTCCACCAGGCCCTCGTTGGTGGTGCCGGCCGCCACGCCGACCGTGCCGGTCGCCGGGTCGTACGCCCACAGCTGGTGCACGCCCGCCATCGCGATCCACACCTGGCCGTCGAACCAGGCGACGTCCCACGGCGAGGAGAGGTCCACCTCGAGGGCCGGGCCCTCGGTGGGCGAACCCTGCCACCACTGGCGGCCGGTGCCCGCCAGGGTGGTGACGCTGCCGTCGGCCAGGCGCACGCCGCGCAGCGCGTGGTTCACGGTGTCGGCGACGACGACGTCGTACGGGCTGCCTTCGGGGAGCAGCGCGAGGCCCTGGGGCTCGCTGAACCGGGGGCTGGTGCCGTCCACCAGGCCGCGCTGCCCGTCGCCGATCCGGCGCACCACGGTCTCGCCGTCCTCGGCCATCTCGACCAGGGAGTGGTGGCCGGAGTCGGCGACCAGGAAGTGGCCGTTCGGCAGCCGCACCGCCTTGCCGGGGAACTTGAGGTCGTCGGTGCTCGGCTCGGGCGCCACGTACGGGCCGTCGCCGCGCCGCAGCGTGCCCTTGGCCTCGTGCTCCGCCTCCAGCTCCGCCACCAGCCGGGCGATCGCGTGGGCGTGCCCCTCACCGGCGTGCTGGGCGACCACGTAGCCCTCCGGGTCGATCACCACGAGCGTCGGCCAGGCGCGGACGGCGTACTGCTTCCAGGTCGCGAGCGCCGGGTCGTCCAGCACCGGGTGGTGCACCTCGTACCGGGCGACGGCGTCCACGACGGCCTGGTGGTCGGCCTCGTGCACGAACTTGGGCGAGTGCACCCCGACGATCACCACGGTGTCGCGGTGCTGCTCCTCCAGCTCGCGGAGCTCGTCCAGGACGTGCAGACAGTTGATGCAGCAGAAGGTCCAGAAATCCAGGACGGTGATCTTGCCCCGGAAGTCGGCGAGGGTGAGGTCCTTGCCGCCGGTGTTCAGCCAGCCGCCTGCTCCGACCAGTTCGGGGGCGCGTACGCGTGCACGAGATGCCATGACCTCATCCAACCGTATGTGGGGTGGGGGCATTCCGGGGGTGGGGGCCGCTGCGCGAGGCTTGGGTGTGGGGGTGGGCTCTCGGGAGGGTGGGTGCGGGGCGGTTCCGGGGGTGGCCGCTCCGGGGGCTGGGTGATTTTCCGACCGCCGACCCTGTGGGGACGTGGTTGGGCGCCGTTGGCGGTCTGAAAATCACCCGTCACGCCCCTCTCCGCAGCCACCCCCTCCACCGCCCCTCCCGCAGCGCGTCCCTCTCGCCTTGGTGGGGGGAGGGGAGGGGGGTGGTGGGGGTGGGTGGGTTGGTGCGGGTTGGTGCGGGTTGGGGTCAGGGGAGGAGGCGGAGGTCGGTGGGGGGCTGGGTGGCGGTCTGGTGGAGGAGGAGGTGGGGGCCCAGCCAGAGGGTGAGGTCGATCTGTTCGCCGGGGCGGGTGAGGGTGGTGGTGAGGCGGTCGGCGAAGGTGTCGAGTTCCTCGGGGGTGATCCGGTGGCCGGTGTAGTGGGCGGTGTGGTGGACGGGGAGGGCGGCGGCGCGGGTGGCGAGGGCGCGGGTGATGTCGTCGGGGCCCGGGGTGGGGGAGGCGGTGGTGGGGGCGGGGGCTTGGTGGAGGTGGGGGGTGAGGGTGGCCGGGAGGGTGGTGAGGGTGGGGGTTTCGGCGGCCCAGTGGACGTGCAGGTCGACGGTCTCGGGCAGGTCGGCGGGGGCGGCCGTCCAGTAGCCGTCCGCGCCGTCGGCGTCGATGCCGAAGGCGGCCTCGGTCAGGCCGTGGCGGCGCAGCAGGGCGACGGTCTCGCGGGCGTGGGCGCGGAGCACCGCGTAGGTGTCCAGGGGGTACGGCTCGCGCTTGGCGGGGGAGAGCACCAGCCGGTGGTCGTAGGGGTGCTCGGCGGCCTGGCCGGGGCGGGGGCCGAGGCGGTCGGCGGGGTCGGTGGAGATGCGGACCCACATGGTGCTGCCGCCGTCGGGGGCGGTGGCCTCCCCCCAGAGCCCGCCGTCCGCCGCGTACCGGAGGCTGAGTAGGGCGGCCAGTTCGTCGGCGGTGGGGGCGAGGCCCTCGGGCCAGCGGAGGTGGAGGACGGCGTCGACGGACATGGGGTGTTCCGGGGGGTGAGGGGGTGGGGTGGGGAGGGGCGGTGGGGAGGTCGGATGTTACGGGTGCGGAAGATCGGCCTGCCAGCGGATTTCGCCGTCCACGGTGTGCGGGGTGGGGTGGAGGCCCAGGGCCTGGGCGATGTGGGCGGAGGCGCGGTGGTCGGGGTGGATGTGGGCGATGGCGGTGGTGAGGCCGGCGGCGGTGAGGTGGGCGAGCAGGGTGCGGGCGGCTTCGGTGGCCAGGCCGCGGCGCTGCCACGGGGTGCCGACCACCCAGGCGAGTTCGGCTTCGGCGGCGGCGGGGTGGACGGTGGCCTGGACGTAGCCGGTCAGGGTGTCGTGGGTGCGGAGGCGGAGCACCCAGTTGCCCCAGATCTCGGCGGGGTCGGGGGAGCCTGCGGCCAGCCGGGCGCAGCGGGCGCGCCATTCGGCGGGGGTGGCCGGGTGGCCGCCGGTGAAGGTGTGCAGGGAGGGGTCGGCGAGGGCGGCGGCGAGTTCGTCGGCGTGTTCGGGGGTGAGGGGGAGGAGGTCGAGGCGCTCGCTGTGCAGGGGGGTGCGGGTGGCGGTGTGGAGGGGGGTGTGTGGGGTGGGGTCGGGGGTGGTGTCGGGGGTGTGGTCCATGGCGGTATTGAACAGGTGCGGCGCGGCGGTGCCGTGGGGTGGGCGGGAGGTCGGGTCGAATGGGGACTCGACACCGGCGACGGAGGAGGCCCACGTGCGGTACCTGGTCAGGGAGAAGCTGTTCGCGGTCGGCGATGACTACTGGATCGAGGACGACCGGGGGCACAAGGCCTACCTGGTGGACGGCAAGGTGCTGCGGGTGCGGCACACCTTCGAACTGAAGGACGCGCACGGGCGGGTGGTCGCGGTGGTGAAGGAGAAGATGCTCACCGTCCGCGACGCGATGAAGATCGAGGACGCCGACGGCGAGGTGGTCGCGACCGTACGGGAGAAGCTGTTCACCCCGTTCCGGGACAAGTACCTGGTGGAGCTGGCCGGCGGTGGTGAGTTGCGGATCCACGGTGACCTGGTCGACAAGGACTACCGGGTCGAGAACCAGCACGGGGACCGGCTGGCCCGGATCTCGCGCAAGTGGTTCCGGGTCCGCGACACCTACGGGGTGGAGGTCGCCGACGGCGCGGACACCGGGCTGCTGCTCGCGATCGCGGCCTGCGTCGACCACCTGGTGGCGGAGGAGCACTGAGTCACGGGGTGCCGTCCAGGACGTGCTCCCGGCCCCAGGCGCCCAGCGGGGCCAGCGCCGCGTTCAGGCGCCGTCCGGACTCGGTCAGCGCGTACTCGACCCGGGGCGGCACCTCGTCGTAGGCCTCCCGGTGCACGATGCCGTCCGCCTCCAGCTCGCGCAGGTGGGCGGCCAGCACCTTCTCGGTGATCCCCGGCACCAGCCGGCGCAGCTCGCCGAAGCGGCAGTGCGGGCGCTCGCCGAGCGCCCACAGGATCAGCACCTTCCACTTGCCGCCGATCACGTCCATCGCGGCGTCGATCCCGCAGACGTGCGCCCCCGGCCTCGGCACGGTCGCCATGCCCACCCCTTCCGACCTCGTCGCTCACCCCAGGGTAACCACCCACTCCGGAGTGCGTACTTGATCATGCGTGTGGGGCGGGGCGAGGCTGATCGGCATGGGAGAGAAGACAGTTGAGACTTCGTTCAAGGCGCCGGTCGTGCTGCTCGGCCTCGGCGCCATGGGCACCGCACTGGCCCGTGCCTGGCTCGCCGCCGGGCATCCGCTGACCGTCTGGAACCGCACCGCCGCCCGCGCCGAACCGCTCGCCGCCGAGGGCGCGGCGGTGGCGGCCACCGTCGCCGAGGCCGTCGCGGCCGGCCGGCTGGTGGTGGTCTGCCTGCTCGACGACGACTCCGTCGAACAGGCGCTGGACGGGGTGGAGCTGGCCGGGAAGGACCTGGTCAACCTGGTCACCAGCACCCCCGGCCGGGCCCGCGCCCGGGCCGCCTGGGCGGAAGCGCGCGGTGCCCGCTACCTGGACGGCGGGATCATGGCCGTCCCGCCGATGATCGGCGCGCCGGCGGCCGGGGCGTACGTGTTCTACAGCGGCTCGGGGGAGCTGTTCGAGGAGTATCGGGAGGTGTTGGCCGTCCCGGCCGGGGCGCGGTACGTCGGCGCGGACGCCGGGTACGCGGCGCTGCACGACGTGGCGCTGCTCAGCGGGATGTACGGGATGTTCGCCGGGATCGCCCACGCCTTCGCGCTGGTGCGCGGGGAGGCGGTGCGGCCCGGCGATCTGGCGCCGCTGCTGGGGAGTTGGCTCACCGCGATGGCCGGATCGGTCGAGCGGACGGCCGAGCAACTGGAGAGCGGGGACTACATGGGCGGTGTGGTGTCCAACCTGGCGATGCAGGTCGCGGGCAAGGAGACGCTGCTGCGCACCGCGGAGGAGCAGGGGGTGAGCGTCGAACTGCTGACCCCGTACTTCCGGTTGATGGAGCACCGGCTGGCCCTCGGCAGCGGCGCCGAGGACCTCACCGGGGTGGTCGACCTGCTGCGCCGGTGAGGGCCGGCCGGTAACGTACCGGCATGGCTGACCTTGAAGAACGCGCCAATGTCGTCGCGTCCGGCCCACGGCAGACCGGGGCGGGGGTGGGCGTCCGCCGACGCCGCGCCGCCGACCTCGCCGACTGCGTACGGGCCCTGGGCGACGTCCACGCCACCGACGGATACCCCGCCGAGTGGCCCGAACGGCCCGCCGCCTGGCTCACCCCGGACGGCCTGCTGGCCGCCTGGGTCGCCGAGGCGGACGGGCGGATCGCCGGCCACGTCGGTCTGATCCGCAGCGGACCCGGGGACCTGGCCCCCGGGCTGTGGAGCCTGCGCACCGGCGGCAGACCGGAACTCACCGCCCTGATCGGCCGCCTGTACGTCGCCCCGGCGGCCCGCGGCCTGGGCGCCGGCACCCGGCTGCTCGCCCACGCCGTGGTGCACGCCCGGACCCTCGGCCTGCACCCGGTGCTGGATGTGCTCGCCACCGACACCGCCGCCCTGGCGCTCTACCGGCGCCTCGGCTGGACCCTGCTCGGCAGCGGCGACCAGCGCTGGGACTCCGGGCGCACGGTCGTCGTCCACTGCTTCGCCGCCCCGAGGGGGTAGCGGCAGCGGAAGGGGGAGGGGCGCCGGGGGTGGCTCGGGTGGCCGCTGGATCGGGTGGCGACCGGTCCGCGTCGGTGTCGCCCGGGCAGGCCCGCTCCCAGGGGTCGTCGTGGCGGTGCTCGGTGCGGGTCAGGAGGCGGGGCGGTCGGGGAGGGGGCGGCGGCGGAGGGTGGGGGTGGTGAGGGACGGGGGCTGCCAGGCGCCGTCGGCGCGGTAGAGGTCGGTGCCGGGCGGGACGATGGCGTCGATGCGGTCCAGGGTGGCGTCGTCGAGGACCAGGTCGGCGGCGCCCAGGGCGGATTCGAGCTGCTCCATGGTGCGCGGGCCGAGGATCACCGAGGTGACGGCCGGGTGGGCCAGCGGGAAGGCGGTGGCCAGTTCGGGCAGGGTGCGGCCGAGGTCGGCGGCGAGTGCGGTGAAGGCCTCGACCGCGTCCAGCTTGGCGGCCGTGCCGGGCAGCGCCGGGTCGAAGCGGCCCGGGTTGAGGGCGGCGCGGCCGGTGGTGAGGTCGATCGGGCGGTCCTTGCGGTAGCGGCCGGTGAGGAAGCCGCCGGCCAGCGGGCCCCAGGTCAGCGCGCCCATGCCGAGCCGCTGCACCACCGGCAGGACGTCCCGCTCGATGCCGCGGGCGAGCAGTGAGTAGGGCGGCTGCTCGGTGCGGAAGCGGGGCAGGGCGCGGCGCTCGGCGACGTGGTGGGCGTCGACGATCTGCTCGGCGGGGAAGGTCGAGCAGCCGAAGGCGAGGATCTTGCCGGCCCGGACGAGGTCGCCCAGGACGGCGAGGGTCTCCTCGATGTCCGTGGTGTGGTCCGGCCGGTGGACCTGGTAGAGGTCGATCCGGTCGGTGCGCAGCCGGCGCAGGCTCGCCTCGACCTCGCGGACGATCCAGCGTCGCGAGTTGCCGCCGCGGCCCGGGCCCTCGCCCATCGGGAAGTGCACCTTGGTGGCGAGCACGATGTCGTCCCGGTCGCCGCGGGCGGCCAGGGTCTTCCCGACGATCTCCTCGGACTCGCCGGCCGAGTAGATGTCGGCGGTGTCGACGAAGTTGATGCCCCGGTCGAGGGCGGTGTTGATGATCCGGGCGCAGTCGTCGTGGTCGGGGTTGCCGATGGCGCCGAACATCATCGTGCCGAGGCAGTAGGCGCTGACCTCGATGCCGGTGCCGCCGAGGGTGCGGTAGCGCATGGGCGTACTCCCGTGGTCGGTGGGGTGGTGCGGGGGTGGGGCGGTGCGGGTGGTGGCGGGATAGAGGCTAGGAGTTGGAGTGCGCTCCAAGGCAAGGGGATCCCCCGGGCGGGGGAGCGGGATGGTCATGCCGGGGGAGGCCGGGGCCGGGGTGGGCGGGTGAGCCTGGGGCCATGGTGATGAGGGAGTGGGTGGGGGACGGTCGGGCGGTGGTCGGCTGGGGGCTCGGGTACGCCGGGTTCGGGCTGGGCTGCGGGCTGAGCGGGACGGCGCTGTGGGGGACCGGCTGGGTCGGGTGGGTGGTCGCCGGGGTGGGGGTGGCGGCGGTCGGGGCCGGGTGGGCGGCGGCGCGGGGGCGGCCGGGGAGGGGGCGGCCGGGGTCGGGGCGGGGGCTGACCGGGGTGTTGTGGGTGCTGTGCGGGCTGGCCGCGGTGGCGTCCTGGAGCTTGCTGATGGACGTGGTGACGCTGCTGTTCGGGCAGGCCGTGGACAGCGTTCCGGACGCGGTGCACAAGGCGTTGGCGGCGGGCGGGGCGTTGCTGCTGGCGGCCACCGCCCGGGCACGGGGGGCGGTTGCAGGTCGGGCGGTGGTGGGTCGGGCGGCGCCCTCGGTGGCTCCGGCTGCCGTCCAACTCGCGGCTTGGGCTGGGACCTTGGCCTTTGTGCCGTACGTGGTGATGAAGCTGATCTGGGCCCTGGGCGGCAGTTTCGCGGGGATCAGCGGCGACCAGATGTACGCCGACTACGTGCGCAACGGCTCCTCCGGGCTCTGGCTCACCCTGGAGCGCTGGGGGCTGGACGGCACCGTGCTGCTGGCGGCGCTCGGGGTGTTCCTGCTGTGGGGGCTGGTGCGGCCGTGGGGGCAGGTGTTCCCGCGCTGGACCCTGCCGCTGCGCGGCCGGGCCGTGCCGCGTTGGCTGCCGCTCACCCCGGCGCTGATCGGCGCGGTCACGCTGGCGCCGTACGGGCTGCTCGGGATCGGCTACCTGGTGCTGTGTACGGCCGGGGTGATCGGGATGCGGGTGGGTGCGCTGGGGACGCCGGAGCAGGCGATCCAGATCGGCTGGGTCGGGATGTGCGCGTTCGCCGGGTACGGGGTGGCGCTGGCGGTGGCCGCCCGGTCGTACTGGCGGCGGACCGGGGCGTGAGGGGGGAGGAGGTGAGGAAGGGGGTGTTTGCTGAGGTGGCAACAAAGCTTGCCGATACGGGATGGTCGGTCGCAGCCTGGCGGTGGAGGTGAGCGACGATGACCGAGAAGAACGGCGAGAACGGTACGGCGGGGCGCTACGACGCGGTGGTGGTCGGCGCCGGACCGGCGGGACTGAACGCCGCCCTGGTGCTGGGCCGGGCCAGGCGACGGGTCGCGGTGGTGGACGCGGGTGAGCCGCGCAACGCCCCCGCCGCCCACATGCAGGGCTTCCTGAGCCGGGACGGCATGCCCCCGGCCGCACTGCTCGCGGTCGGCCGCGAGGAGGTCGCCCGGTACGGGGTGGACCTGATCGACGGGCGGGTCGAACACGTCGAGCACGCCGGACCGGCCGAACTCGGCTTCGTGGTCCACCTGGCGGGCGGACCGGTGCTGCACGCGCGCCGGATCGTCGTCGCCACCGGGCTGCGGGACGGCCTGCCGGACCTGCCCGGCCTCGCCGAACGCTGGGGCCGGGACGTGCTGCACTGCCCGTACTGCCACGGCTGGGAGGTCCGCGACCGCCCGCTCGGGGTGCTCGGCACCGGCCCGGGGGCCGTCAACCAGGCGCTGCTGCTGCGGGGGTGGTCGGCGGACGTGGTGCTGTTCGCGCACACCCAGGAGCTCACCGGTGCCGACCGGGAGCGGTGCGCGGCGCGTGGCGTACGGGTGGTCGAGGGCCGGATCGTCCGGGTGGTCGCCGACGACGGGCGGCTGCGCGGTGTCGAACTCGACACCGGGCAGGTGGTCACCCGTGAGGCCGTCTTCGTCTTCCCGCAGCCGGTGCCCCGGGACGCGCTGCTCTTCGGCCTGGACTGCGCCCGGGACGACAACGGCTGGGTCACCACCGACCGGACCGGGCGCACCAGCGTCCCCGGGGTCTGGGCGGTCGGCAACGTCGTCGACCCGCGCGCCCAGGTGATCGTCGCGGCCGGGATGGGCGCGGCCGCCGCCTTCGCCCTCGACCACGATCTGGTGGACGAGGAGATCGGACGGGCGGTCGCCCTGTGCCGCGCGTCCGGGCCGGCCTTGGCCGTCTGAGCGGGGAAGCTACCACCGACCTACCACTGGAGAGGGAACATCATGTCTGCACACGAGCATGGGCATGGGCACGGGAAGCACCAGCATGGGCAGGTGCCGGCTGCTGATTTGGATTGGGACGCGCTCGCGGCGCACCTGGAACGGGAGGCCGATCTGCGGGCCGAAGCCGTGACGGCGGCCGGGCAGTGGCTGTCCGGGCTCGCCGGGGAGGGCGGGGTGCGTCGGGTGCTCGACGTCGGCGCCGGGCCCGGGGTGATCGCGGGGCTGCTCGCGGAGGTCTTCCCGGCGGCCGAGGTGGTCGCCGTCGATCAGTCGGCCGCCCTGCTGGAGCGTGCCCGGGGCCGCTCCGGGGGTCGGGTGGGCACCCAACAGGCCGATCTGCCCGAGGAGTTCGACAAGCTCGGCGAGGCCGACCTGATCTGGTCCGGGAACGCCATCCACCACCTCGGCGACCAGCAGGCCGCCCTCACCGCGCTGGCCGGACGGCTGCGGCCCGGGGGCCTGCTCGCCGTCGCGGAGAGCGGCCTGCCGCCGCGCTTCCTGCCCCGCGACTTCGGCCTCGGCCGGCCCGGCTTCCAGGCCCGGCTGGACGCGGCCCACGAGGACGGCTTCGCCGCCATGCGGGCCGAACTGCCCGGCACCACCGAGGAGATCGAGGACTGGCCGGCCATGCTGCGGCGGGCCGGACTGGTGCCCAGCGGCACCCGGACCTTCCTGGTCGACCACCCGGCGCCGCTGGCCCCCTCCGTCCGGGAGTACCTGCACACCCAGCTGGTCCGGCGGCACGACCAGCTTGCCGAGGTGCTGGGCCCGGAGGACCGGGCGACGTTGGAGGCGCTGATCGACCGGGACGGGGGGACGGGGATCTTGCGGCGGGGGGATGCGTTTTACCTGGCGGCGATGACGGTGCATACCGGGCGGCGGGGGTGAGGTTCCGCTGCGCGGGGCTGGGGTGGGGGGTGGCAGGGGAGACCGCGTCGTAGGTCGTCAGGGGGCGACTTGGAGGAAGGCCAGGACGGCCAGCACCCGGCGGTGGTCCTCTTCGGAGGGCGGCAGGTCGAGTTTGAGGAAGATGTTCGCGGTGTGCTTCTTCACGGCCCGCTCGGTGATCACCATCCGTTCGGCGATGGCCCCGTTCGAGCGTCCCTCCGCCATGAGTTCCAGGACTTCGCGCTCACGCGGCGTCAGGCGCTCCAGGGGCTTGCTGCGGCCGTTGGTGTTGACCAGCATCGCGATCACCTGGGGGTCGAGGGCGGTGCCGCCCGCGGCCACCCGGTGGACGGTGGCCACGAACTCGTCGGGGTCGAAGACCCGGTCCTTGAGGAGGTAGCCGATGGCGCCGCTGCCGTCGGCGAGCAACTCCTTGGCGTAGAGCTGCTCGACGTACTGGGAGAGCACCAGCACCGGCAGGCCGGGGATCTGCCGGCGCGCTTCCAGAGCCGCCTGCAGGCCCTCGTCGGTGAACGTCGGGGGGAGTCGTACGTCGACGACTGCCACGTCCGGGCGTTCGGTGAGGAGGGCCTGCAGCAGGTCCGGTCCGGTGTCCACCGCGGCCACGACCTCGAAGTCGTAGGCCTGCAGCATCCGGACCAGACCGTCCCTCAGGAGGAAGAGGTCTTCGGCGAGTACAACTCGCACGGCAGCTCCATCGTCAGGGTCGTGGGGCCGCCGAGCGGGCTGCGGACGGCCAGGACTCCGTCGAAGGTAGCAAGCCGGCGCTCCAGGCCGCGCAGGCCGGTGCCGCGCGAGGGGTCGGCGCCGCCGGTGCCGTCGTCGGTGATCTGGGCCTTCAGGGTGCCGTTCTCGTACCAGAGTTGGACGTCGACCCGGCTGGCGCCGGAGTGCTTGGCGGCGTTGGTGAGGGCCTCGGAGACGGCGAAGTAGACGGCCGACTCGACCGGGGCCTCGGGGCGGCCCGGCAGCTCGGCGGAGACCGTCACGTCCAGCGGGCTGTTCATGCACAGGGCCTTGACGGCGTCGGCCAGGCCGCGGTCGGCCAGTACCGGCGGGTGGATGCCGCGGACCAGGTCGCGCAGCTCGTTGAGGGCGGAGGCGGAGGCCTGGCGGGTCTCGGCGAGCAGCTGCTTCGCGGCCTCCGGGTCACGCTCGACCAGCCGCTCGGCGACGCCCAGGTTCATGCCCATGGCCACCAGCCGGGCCTGCGCTCCGTCGTGCAGGTCCCGCTCGATCCGGCGCAGTTCGGCGGCCTGGGTGGTCAGCGCGTCGCGCCGGGTCTCGGTGAGGTGCGCGACCTTGCGCTCGGCGGCCAGCGCCTCGGCCCGGGCGGTCGGGCCGAGCAGCGCCTTGGCCAGCGCGGAGTGGCCGCGCAGCGCACCGGGGGCGATCGCCAGGCCGGCCAGGATCACCGGGACGCCGAACAGGGCGGCGGTGCCGGCGGTACCCGAGTCGGTGACGTGGATCCACAGGTACCAGGTGTTGCCGCCGTGGTCGGCGATCGACTGCCAGACCTGCGGCAGCACCAGGCCGAAGACCCCGTAGGCGACCACCATGAGCGGGAGCAGCGCCACCGTGAAGCCGACCATCGGGTCGACCAGCAGCCAGAGCAGGTCGCGCCAGGTGGCCTGGTCGGCCAGCATCGCCTGGCAGCGCTGCCAGGCGCCCTTGATGCCCGGTTCGGCCTCCGGCAGCGGCTGGTAGGGGTCGCGGATCTCGATGCCGGACCAGCGGGCGGCGAGCCCGCGCCGGAGGCCGGCGAGGGCGCGGGCGGCCAGGATCACGGGCGGCACCAGCAGGACGCCGACGCCGAGGCCGACGAATCCGGCGGCGACGCCCGCGGCGGTGATCAGGGCGAGCTGCGGCACCACGAACGCGGCCAGGGCCGGGCCGCGGAGGAGGGAGACGACGGCGTTGCGCAGGACGCCGAGCGGGTTCCGCCGTCCGGTGCGGCCGGTCGTGGTGTCGGTGTTCTGCACGTTGTTCACAACTCCCGTGGTGATGCTGCTCGTCATGACCGCTCGGCCCTTTCCGTGACGGCCTCGCGGCCGGTATCCCTACCCGTTGCTTGCTGACGACATCCAGCCTGCCGTTCGCCGCCGCTCCGATCACTGGGCCCTGGACCCCTGTTGGTGGTACCTGGGTACACCCCCCGATCGACGCCCAGAGGCCATGTCCCGGGAATGCCACCCGACCTAGTGTTTCGAGGGTCGGGAAGCGGCTCGCCGCGTTCCACCAACGTGTGTGTTTCGAAGGGGAGTTCATCATGGGTGTGCGACGTACCGAGGGGAACCGGCCGGTGGTGCGGCGGGGTTGGGTGCGACTGGTTCTGGTGCTGGCGGCGGTCGGGCTGTTCCTGTACGGGCTCACGCCGGACCGGGCCCATGCGGCCACCGCCGGTGTGGGAGGCGGGAGTTCGGTGGGAAGCTCGACGGCTCCGCCTGATGAGGGGGCGGTGAAGCGGCTGTTCGACGAGGTCGTGCCGAAGCTGCTCACCGAGCACAGGATCCCCGGTGCGGCGGTCAGCGTGGTGGCCGGCGGCAAGCAGGTCTTCGCCGGTGGCTACGGCGTCTCCGACGTGCCCGGTCACAAGGCCGTCGACGCCGACCGGACCGCTTTCTTCATGGGCTCCGACGCGAAGGTGTTCACTGCCGTTGCAGTCCTTCAGGAGGTGAGGGCCGGGAAGTTGGACCTGCACGCGGACGTGAACGCGTACCTGGAGAAGTTCAAGATCAGGGACAGCTACCCGGGGCACCCGGTCACGGTGGAGAACTTGCTCACCCACACCGGCGGCTTCGACGACACCTTCATGGGGCTGGCCGAGGCCGGTCCGCAGCACGTCGGGAGCCTGGGTGACGCGCTGGCCGCCCACCAGCCGGACCGGGTCCGGGCGCCCGGGGTGGTCGCTGCGTACGACAACTACGGTGTCGCGCTGGCCGGTTACCTGGTCGAGGTGGTTTCCGGACAGCCCTTCGACCGGTATGTCGCGGAGCACGTGCTGCAGCCGCTGGGTATGGAGCGCACCAGCTTCAGCCAGCCGCACCCGGCGGCGATCGACGCCGAACTCGCCCACGGCTACCGGCCGGACGGGGACGGGCAGACCGGGACCGAGGGGCTGTACGGGCCGCTCACCCCGACCGGTGCGGCCGCCGTCACCACCGTTGCGGATATGGGACGGCTGATGCTCGCGGTGCTGAACGGTGGGTCGGTGGAGGGCCGTTCGGTCCTCGACGGGGAGGGGGCTGCTTTGCTGCTCGGCCGGCACTTCGGGCCGGACCAGCGGATGCCCGGGATGGCGTACCTGCTCGAGCAGCGTGTCCGGGGTGGTGAGCAGCTGCTGGTCAAGGACGGGGACGTGCCCGGGTTCCACAGCAATCTGGCGCTGCTGCCGGCGCGGGGGGTCGGGCTGTACGTGACCGTGAACGGGGACGGGGAGGACTCCACGGGTGGGTGGATGACGCAGCAGGTGCTGAACGGGTTCGTGGATCGGTTCTATCCGGCCCCGGCCGCCGCCGCTCCGGCGGTGGTGGGTGGGGGGCTCGGGAAGTTCACCGGGGACTACCGGTCGACGCGGGTCAGCCAGTCGAACCTGACCAGGGCGTCGGCGCTGATGGGATCGGTGCATGTCGCTGCGCGGGGTGGGGAGTTGGTCGTCTCCGGGCCGGTGAGCCGGGATCCGCAGGAGGGTGAGACGCGGTGGCAGCAGGTGGAGCCGGGGCTGTTCCAGCAGGTGGGTGGGAGCGCCCGGATCGCCTTCGAGTTGGACGGGGGCGGGGAGGTCGTGTCGATGCTGACCGACAGCGATCCGACCGTCGCCTATGAGCCGTTGGCCTGGTACCAGGCCCCCGGGCTGCACCAGTGGGTCGCTCTCGGGAGCTTGGTGGTGCTGGGGCTGACGGTGATCGGGTGGCTGGTGGCCGCGGTGGTGCGGTCGGTGCGGGGCAAGGGGCGAGCCGGGCAGCCGGTGGTGCGGTTGCTGGGGTGGGTGACCGGGGTGCTGCTGGTCGCCGCCACGGGGTGCTTCGCCCTGCTGACCTCGGACTCCAATGAGCTCAACCAGACGCTGTTCCTGGGGGATTCGCCGCTGTTGACGGTGGTGCCGGCGATGTACCTCGCGGGGCTGGTGCTGGCTCTGCTGATGGTGGTCTGTGCGGTGGTGGCCTGGGTGCGCGGGTGGTGGGGGGTGTTCGGGCGGCTCCACTACACCGTGGTGGCGGTGGCGGCGGTGCTGTTCCTGCTGCTGGCCGGGGGCTACGACCTCATCGGGACCGGGCACTTGGCGGGCTCCTTGGATCTGATCGGGTGAGGCGGGAGAGGACGGCCACGGCCCCCGGCGGCGGCGCCGGGGGCCGTCGGGTGTCAGGCGACGATCTGCCAGGAGGTGGCGGGGGTGGGTGGGCGGAGGGAGAGGTCGTGCCAGCGGGCGGTGCGGCGGGTGGGTCCGGGGGCGGGGAGCGTTCGGGCGTTTCGGAGGAGCAGGACGGTGAGGGTGGCGATCTCTTCGGGGGTGAGGTCGTGGGTGGTGTGGAAGAGGGTGGGGCGGTCGGTCATCGGGGCCTCCGGGTGGTGGGGAACCCCGACGGCCCCGACGCGGGGCGTCGGGGCCGTCGAGGGGTGGTGAGGGGGTGGAGCGGGGGCTGGTCAGGCGCGCTTGACCAGGAGGAGGCGGTGCATGGGGGTGTCGAGGAGGGCGACGCGGCGCAGGCCGGCGTCGGCGAGCCACTGGTCGTAGTCGTGGACGGTGAAGGCGTCGCCGCCGCCGGTGGCGAGCATGGAGGCGGCGAAGAGGCGGAAGAAGCGGTTCTGGGTGTTCCCGTCGGTGCTGTCCTCGTCGACGATGTGGTCGGCGATGGCGATGACGCCGTCCTCGGTGAGGGCCTTGGCGGAGCGGAGGAGGAGTTCGCGGGCCGACTCGGGGGTCTGGAGGTGGAAGATGTTGACGAAGAGGGCGACGTCGACGCCGGTGCCCCAGTCGTCGGACCAGAAGTCGGCGATCTCCGGGTTGAAGCGGTCCGCGACGCCGAGGCGGTGGGCCTGGGCGTTGGCGATCGGGACGATCCGCTCGGCGTCCAGGGCGCGGGCGTTGAGGCCGTTGAACTCCTGGAGGAGCAGCTGGCTGTAGATGCCGGTGCCGCAGCCGACGTCGAGGAGGGTGCGGCCGGTGCCGTCGGTCCAGCCCTGTTGGCGGAGGGCGTCGGCGAGGGTGGCGGCGATCGGCGGGGCCCAGAAGTTGATGCCGCGGACGAGGGAGGTGTAGTCCTCCTCGGAGATCTGGTTGAGCTGCTGGGAGCCCTCGGAGTTGCGGGCGCCGGTGCGGACGTTGGTGGCGAGGTTGCGCCAGGCGCCCCAGGCGACGTTGCGGTCGTGCCGGATCTTGCCGACCAGGCTGTACAGGCCCTCGGGGGCGAAGACGTCGTGCATCTCCGGTGGCAGGGTGTAGACGGCCTGGCCGTCCGCCGCGCGGCTGCGCTCGACCACGTCGTAGGCGGCCAGCCCGTCCAGCAGGACGCGGGTGGCGCGCAGATCGGTGCCGAGCCGGGTGGAGAGCTCGCCGGCGGTGGCCGGGGCGGCGATCAGGGCGGTGAAGGCGCCGAGGTCGTGGGCGGCCTCGATGACGCCGGTGGCCCAGATGCCGATGAGGTGCTCGTACATCCGGTGGGCGGCGTTGACGCCGGTGCCGCGGCCGGGGAGCAGCTCGGTGTCGACGAGCGGGGTGTGGTTGTCGAAGGTGCGCACGGCGGGGATGGTCATGGTCGTTTCTCCTAGTCGGGGTTGACGGTGCGTCTGGTGCGGCCGGTCACAGGACGATTCCGCCGTCGATCTGCAGGACCGAGCCGGTGAGGTAGGCGGACTGCGGGCCCGCCAGGAAGGCGACCGAGTCGGCCACCTCGTCCGCCGTGCCGAAGCGGCCGAGCGGGATGTGCTTGAGGGCGTCGGTGCGTTGGGCGTCGGTGAGCACCGAGGTCATGTCGGTCTCGATCATGCCGGGGGCGACCGCGTTGACCCGGACCCCGTAGCGGCCGACCTCCTTGGCCAGGGCGCGGGTGAGCGCGATGATGCCGGCCTTGGAGGCCGCGTAGTTGCTCTGGCCGGGGTTGCCGTAGACGCCGGAGACGGAGCTGAGGGTGATGATCGAGCCGCCGCGGCGCTTGACCATCGGGAAGGCCACCGCCCGGCAGAGGTTGGCGGTGCCGGTCAGGTTGGTGTCGGTGACGGACCGCCAGTCCTCGTCGGACATCAGGAGCAGCGGCTTGTCGCGGGTGATGCCGGCGCTGGCGACGGCGACCGTGATCGGGCCGAGTTCCTGTTCGGTGCGGGTGACCCAGGCGCGGACGGCGGCGGCGTCGGTGACGTCGACCTTCTCGGCCAGGACGGTGGCGCCGAGGGCGTCGAGCTCCTTGGCGAGGAGGTCGGCGGACTGCTGGTCGGACTGGTAGCAGAAGCTGATCGCGAAGCCCTCGGTGGCGAGGCGCAGGGCGGCCGCCTTGCCGATGCCGCGGGAGCCGCCGCTGATCAGGACGGTGCCGGGGTCGCTCATCGGTCACCGCCGGTGAGGCGCAGGACGGCGCAGGCGGCCAGGCCCTGGTGGTCGAGCGAGGCGATCACGGCGAGCCGGCCGGCCGCCGCGGGGTCGCCTTCGGCCAGGGACAGGACGGTGGTGAGGGAGAAGACGGTGCCGGCCGACCCGGTGTCGCCGAGCAGGTCGGGGACCCGGTCGACGGCCTCGCGGCCGAGCAGGTCGGCGAGCTGGTCGCGGGCCGGCTGCCCGGTGACGGCCGCGGCCCAGACCTGGTCGGGGGTCGCCCCGGCCTGGGCGAGGGCGTCGTGGACGGTGGCGGCCAGGGCCGCCTGCGGGTCGTCGTCGACGTCCAACCGGACGTCCAGGGCCAGCAGTTCGGCCAGCACCCGGCGGCCGGGCGGCAGCGTCCGCTCGGTCTCCACCAGCAGGACGGCGCTGCCCTCACCGCTGGGCCGGTCGGTCTCCCCGGCCAGCCAGTCGCGGGTCTCGGACTGCTCCTCCACCGCGCCGACCAGGGCGCGTTCGGCGCGGCCGGCCGCCAGCAGGCGGCGGGCGTAGCCGAGGGCGAGCAGGCCGCCCGCGGCCCCGCCGGCCAGGGTGGTGTTGGGGCCCTTGAGGTCGAAGCGGATGGCGGTGGCCGCGGCCGGGCCGTTCATCAGCACGTTCGGCATCAGCTGGGCGGGCACGTCGTAGGGCTTGTCGCCCTCGAAGGAGGCCCGGCTGAACCCGGCGGCGCTGTGGGCGCTGCCGAGGGTGGTGCCGAGGACGAGGGCGGTGCCGCTGCCGGTGGCGATCGGGTGCTGCGCGGCCTCGGCCTCGCCGAGCAGTTCGCGGACGGCGGTGACGGCCAGGCCGGTGGCCCGGTCGAAGGTGCGGGTGCCGGCCTTGCCGAGCACCTTGCGGGTCTCGAAGTCGGGGACCTGGTGGGCCGGTTCGCCCCGGCCGACCCCGGCCGCGAACGCGTCGCGGCCGAGGCCGAAGGGGGAGACGGCGGACCACGCGGTGATCAGCGGCCGGTCCCGGTGGATCGTGCGCTCCTTCATCGGCTGGGCTCCTCCTCGTGGCGTCCCAGGACGACGGAGGCGTTGTTGCCGCCGAAGGCCAGTCCGTTGTTGACCACCACCCGGAGGTCCGCGGGGACGGAGTGGTTGGGCACGCAGTCGATCTGGCACTGGGGGTCGGTGGTGCGGTGGTTGACGGTGGGCGGGATGAACCCGTGGGCCAGCGCGAGCGCCGAGGCGGCCGCGCCGAGCGCGCTCGCCGCGCCCATCGAGTGGCCGAGCATCGCCTTGAGGGCGACGGTGCGCGGCGGGGTGTCGCCGAAGACCTCGCGGATCGCGCGGGTCTCGGTGATGTCGTTGGTGGGGGTGCCGGTGCCGTGGGCGGAGACCAGGTCCACCTCGGCCGTCTTGACCCCGGCGTCGTTGAGCGCCAGCTCCATGCAGCGGGCGACGCTCGACTGGTCGGGGGCGGTCGGGTGGTGGGCGTCGCAGTTGAGCCCGTAGCCGAGCAGTTCGGCGTAGATCCGGGCGCCGCGGCGCCGGGCGGAGTCGAGCGTCTCCAGGACGAGGACCCCCGCGCCCTCGGCCGTGAGCAGCCCTTCGCGGTCGGCGTCGAACGGACGGCAGACGTCGGAGGAGACCAGGCCGAGCCGGCTGAACCCGGCGAAGGTGCGGCGGCAGAGCGCGTCCGCGCCGCCGACGACGGCGATGTCCGCCTCGCCGGTGCGCACGGCGTCGAAGCCGTCGCCGATCGCGTAGTTCCCGGCCGCGCAGGCGGTGCCGAGGACGGTCGGGACCACCCGGGGGAGCCGCAGCTCCCGGGCGATCGCCAGGGCCAGCTGGTGGGCCGGCAGGCGGCCGGCCACCAGCTGGTCGGCCGGGTGCTCCGGCCCCTCGGCGACCGACTCCGCCATCAGCTTGTCCAGCTCGGGGGCCTCGCCGTCGGTGGTGCCGATGGTGATCTGGGCCCGGAGCCCGGCGAGCTCGCGCTCGTCGAGCCCGGCGTCCCGGACGGCCATCCGGGCCGCCGCGACGGCGAACTGGGTGGCGCGGCCGAGCTGTTCGACCGGGAGGCGGTGGATCCACTGCTCCGGCTCGAAGCCGCTGACCTCGTGGCCGGAGGTGCGGAGGAACCCGGTGGTGTCGAAGCTGGTGATCGGACCGGCGCCGCAGCGGCCCTCGCGCAGGGCCGCGGTGAAGTCCTCGACGCCGTTGCCGATGCTCGACAGGACGCCGATGCCGGTCACCACCACGCGCTGCGGCTCGTTCATCGCGCGGTCGCCCGGGACAGGACGTCCAGCACGGCGGCCAGGTTGACCATGTTGGACAGCTCCTCCTGCGGGATGGTGACGTGGAACTCCTTCTCCAGGCGGGCGAGGACCTCGATGGCGTTCAGCGAGTCGGCGCCGTAGTGGTCGATGAAGTGGTCGGTGAGGGTCAGCTCGTCCAGTTCGAGGTCGAGGCAGTCGGCGACGATCTCGCGGACCTTGGACTCGTCGATGGCGATGGTGCTCATGGGGTGCTCCTCGGCTGTGTCGTGGTGCTCGGGTGGGTGGTGCTCGGGTGGTGGTGTTCGGGGCGTGTTCAGGCGGTGGCGTCGATCAGGCTCTGCGGGCGCAGGTCCGTCCAGGTGCGCTCGATGTGGTCGAGCGCCTCCTGCCGGGTGCTCGCGCCCTTGACGGTCCGCCAGCCGGCCGGGACCTCGGCGAAGGCGGGCCAGAGGCTGTGCTGGTTCTCGTGGTTGGCGAGGACGAGGAAGGTGCCCTGCTCGTCGTCGAACGGATTGCTCATGATTTCTCGGTCCTTTCGGAATTCCCGGAAATCGTCCGGCTTTCGGGCGCAGTGGCCCCCGGGTGGTATTTCCGGGGTGGTCGCCGGTTCTTCCGGGAGGTTATTTCAGGGCGGCCGACAGGGTCTTTCCGATGAATGCGGCCGGCGCCGGTTCGAGCATGGAGTCGTGGTCGCTGTCGACCGGGTGCCGGAGGATCCGGCCGGTCACGTGCTCCCGCCAGGACTCCGCGTCCGGGTCGCCCGGGGCGACGCCGTGGGTGGCCGTGAACAGGAGGAGGTCCCCCTGGTAGTGGCCGGGGCGGTGGGTCTCGCCGAGCGCGCTGTGGGTGCGGATCACCCCGAGCAGTCGGACCAGCTCGGTCTCGTCCAGCTCCGCGAGCGCGTTGCCGGCCTCGGCCAGGCGCCGGCGTGCGGTGCCGGGGTCGAGCGGGCCGTCGCCGGGGAGGCCGGCCCGTTCGAGCAGTTCGGCCAGGACGGCCCGGTCGTCCGGCGCGTCCTCGGCGGGTGCGCCGGTGCCGGGGTAGCCGTCCAGGTCGGCGAGCAGTTCGACCTGTGCGCCGCGGGCCTGCAGCTGGACGGCGATCTCGTGGGCGACGAGCCCTCCGAACGACCAGCCGAGAATACGGTAGGGCCCCTGCGGCTGGATTTCCAGCATTTCTTCGAGATATTTTCCGGCGATTTCCCGGACGGACCTCGGGGCCGTTTCCGGCGAGCTTATCCCGGCGGCCTGGAAAGCATACAAGGGAATGTCCGCGTCAATTTCCGCGGCGAGGGTCAGGAACGGCCAGCCGAGTCCGACGGCGCCGTGCACGCAGAACAGCGGGCGGCGGGTGCCGGTCGGCCGGATCGCCAGGACGGGCGCGAACGGGTCCTCGGGCACACCGGTGCCGTCGACCGCGCCGGCCACCAGGGCCAGGCCGGCCACGGTGCGGTGGGCGAAGACGTCGGCTGGGGTGAGCGACAGTCCGGCCGTGCGGGCGCGGCTGACCAGTTGGATGGATTTCAGGCTGTCGCCGCCCAGCTCGAAGAAGCCGTCCTCGGCCCCGACCCGGTCCAGGCCGAGCACGTCGGCGAAGACCCGGGCCAGGGCGAGTTCGACCGGTCCGTCGGGCGCGCGGCCGTCCGAGCGGGCCACCGCCCGGTCGGCGGCCCCGGGGGCGGGCAGTGCCTTGCGGTCCACCTTGCCGTTCGGGGTGAGCGGCAGGGCCTCCAGCGGGACGTAGGCGGACGGGAGCATGTACTCCGGTAGGACGGCGGCCAAGTGGGCCCGCAGTGCGGCCGGTTCGGGTCGTTCCGGGCCGGCGGGCACGAGGTAGGCGACCAGTCGGCGCGTGCCGGGGGAGTCCTCCAGGTCGGTCACCGCGGCCCGTTCGACCAGCGGATGGTCCGTCAGGACGGCTTCTATTTCGCCGAGTTCGATCCGGAAGCCGCGGATCTTCACCTGGTGGTCCACCCGGCCGAGGTAGTCGACCGAGCCGTCCGGCCGCCACCGGGCGAGGTCCCCGGTGCGGTACATCCGGGTGCCGGGCGGCCCGTACGGGTCGGCGGTGAAGCGTTCGGCGGTCAGGCCCGGGCGGTCCAGGTAGCCCCGGGCGAGGCCCGCGCCGGCCAGGTACAGCTCGCCGACGACCCCCGGTGGCACCGGGCGCAGTGCGGCGTCCAGCAGCCGGACCTGGTTGCCGGCCAGCGGGCGGCCGATCGGCGGGGTGCCGTCCTGGTCGGGCGGGACGTCCGCGACCAGCGACCAGATGGTGGCCTCGGTCGGGCCGTACAGGTTGTCGACCTTCGCGGCGGCGCCGGTCAGCGCCGCGGCCAGGGCCGGGGGGAGCGCCTCGCCGCCGGTCAGGACGTGCAGTCCGGCCAGGGCCCGTGGTCGGGTGGTGACCAGCGCGTGCCACAGCGTCGGGGTGGCCTGGAGGACGTCCGGCCGGCTGTCGTCGATCAGTCCGGCGAGCAGTTCCGGGTCGCGGACGGTCTCCAGCGGGGCGAGCACCAGCCGGGCGCCGCCGAGCAAGGGGCCGAAGAGCTCCAGGTTGGCGATGTCGAAGCCGAAGGTGGTGACGGCCAGCAGGGTGCGTCCGGGGGTGAGGTCGAGCCGGCCGGCCAGGTCCAGCAGGTGGTTGACCAGTGCGCCGCGCGGCACCACGACGCCCTTGGGGCGGCCGGTGGAGCCCGAGGTGTAGATGACGTACGCGGCGTGCTCGGGGCGTACCGGCGCGGCCGGGTGCGGGTGGCCCGCGGGCTGCCGCTCGACCAGGGCACGGGTGGCCGGGTCGTCCAGCAGCAGGAGCGGGCCGGCGTCCAGGCCGGGGACGGCGGCGGCCGTCCCGGCCGTGGTGACGGTCAGCACCGGCCGGGCGTCCTTGACCATTCCGGCGATCCGGTCGGCCGGGTAGGACGGGTCGATCGGCAGGTACGCGGCCCCGCTCTTGACCACCGCGAGCGCCGCGACCACCAGGTCGACCGAGCGCGGCAGGGCGATCGCCACCAGCCGGTCCGGTTCGGCGCCCTGGTCGATCAGGGTGCGGGCGAGCCGGTTGGCCCGCCGGTGCAGTTCGGCGAAGTCGAGCTGCCGGTCGGCGAATTCGAGCGCGATCCCGTCCGGGTGGGCGTCCGCGGTGGCCTCCAGCAGGGCGGCCAGCGACTGCCCGTCGCCGTGGGCGGCGGCGCCGGTCCCGACGGCCAGCAGTTCCTCCTGCTCGCCGGGCAGCAGTACCGGGGCGGCGCCGATCGGCCGGTCCGGCCGGTCGACCAGCACGCCCAGCAGGTGCACCAGCCGGTCGGCCAGGCGCTGGGCGCCGGCCGCGCCGAACAGGTCGGTGCTGTACTCCAGTCGGCCGTCGAGGCCGCCGGGGCCGTCCGGGCCGGAGCGTTCGGCGAGTTCGAAGGAGAGGTCGAGCCGGGCCACGCCGAGCTCGGCCGCGCCCGCCTCGGCGGTGATGCCGGGCAGCTCCAGCCGGGCGGCGGCGTTGTTGTGCAGGGCCAGCAGGGTCTGGAACAGCGGGTTGCGGGCCGGGGCGCGCTCGGGGCCGAGGGCGTCGACCAGCTTCTCGAACGGCAGGTCCTGGTGGGCGTAGGCGGCCAGGTCGACGGCCTTGACCCGGTCCAGCAGTTCGCGGAAGGTCGGGTCGCCGGACAGGTCGGTGCGCAGCACCAGGGTGTTGACGAACATGCCGACCAGGTCGTCCAGGGCGTCGTCGGTGCGGCCGGCGATCGGGGTGCCGAGCGGGATGTCGGTGCCGGCACCGAGTTTGCCGTACAGGGTGGCCAGTGCGGCCTGGAGCACCATGAACAGGCTGGCCCCGCTCTGCCGGGCCAGGGCGGTCGCCCGGCGGTGCAGTTCGGCCGGGACGGCGAAGCGGACGGCGGCGCCGCGGTAGCCGGCGGTGGCCCGGCGGGGGGTCTCCACCGGGAGCTGGAGCTCCTCCGGCAGTCCGGCCAACTGCTGCTTCCAGTAGGCGGTCTGGCGGGCGAGGAGGGACTCGTCGTCGCCCTCCGCGCCGAGCAGTTCGCGCTGCCAGAGCGCGTAGTCGGCGTACTGCACCGGCAGCGGCGTCCAGGCGGGGGCGCGGCCGGCCAGCCGGGCGGTGTAGGCGGTGGAGAGGTCGCGGGCGAGCGGCCCGTTGGACCAGCCGTCCCCGGCGATGTGGTGGATCACCACGACCAGCAGGTGGTCCTCGGGGCCGGCCGCGAGCAGCGTGGCGCGGATCGGCGGCCGGTTCGCCAGGTCGACGGTTCCGCTGGCGAACTCCTGCGCCGCCTGCGGGAGTTCGGCCTCCGGGAGTTCGCGGACGGGCAGCTCGACGGCGGCCTGCTCGACGGAGAGGACCCGCTGGTACGGCAGGCCGTCGCGGTCCGGGAAGACGGTGCGCAGACTCTCGTGCCGGCCGACCACGTCGGTCAGCGCGGCGGTCAGCGCGGCGCGGTCCAGCGGGCCGCGCAGCCGCAGCGTCCAGGGCAGGTTGTAGGTGGCGGAGGGCCCCTCCAGCCGGTCCAGGAACCAGAGCCGCTGCTGGGCGTACGACAGCGGCAGCAGGTCCGGGCGGGCCCCGGCGGTCAGCGCGGGGCGGACGGCGTCCCGGGTCAGCCGCCCGGCCAGCGCGGCCACGGTGGGCGCCTCGAAGACCGTGCGCAGCGCCAGTTCGGCGCCGAGCAGCGTGCGCACCCGGCTGACCAGCCGGGTGGCGAGCAGCGAGTGGCCGCCGAGCTGGAAGAAGTCCTCGTCGATGCCGACCTCCGGCAGGTCGAGCACCTCGGCGAAGGCGGCGCACAGCACCTCCTCCTGCGGGGTGCGCGGGCCGCGGCCGGTCGAGGCGGCGAGCTCGGCCTCGGGCAGCGCCTTGCGGTCCACCTTGCCGTTGGGGGTCAGCGGCAGGGCGTCCAGCACCACCAGGGCGGACGGCACCATGTACTCGGGCAGCAGCGCGGCGGCCGCGGCCCGGCACCGGGCCGAGTCGACCGGGCCGGTCAGGTAGCCGACCAGCCGGGCGTCGCCGGCCCCGCCGCGGCGGACCACCACCACGGCGTCGCCGACCTGCTCGATCGAGCGCAGCGCGGCCTCGACCTCGCCGGGCTCGATCCGGTGGCCGCGGATCTTGACCTGGTGGTCGACCCGCTCCAGGAACTCCAGCTGCCCGTCCGGCCGTCGGACCACCCGGTCGCCGGTGCGGTACATCCGCGCGCCCGGCAGCGGGCTGAACGGGTCGGCGACGAACACCGCGGCGGTGCGGCCGGGCTGGTCGAGGTAGCCGCGGCCGACGCCGCGCCCGCCCACGTACAGCTCGCCGGGGACGCCGTCCGGGGCGGGGCGCAGCGCGTCGTCCAGGACGTACAGCCCGGTGCCGCGGACGGCCCGGCCGATCGGGGCGCGCACCGAGTCCAGCTCGGCCGGGGAGCCGATCACGGCGTGGGTGACGTCGTCCGAGCATTCGGTCGGCCCGTACGCGTTGACCAGCGGGACCGCCGGGTAGCGGGCGAACCAGCGGTGGGCCAGGTCGGCGGGCAGCGCCTCGCCGGTGACCACCAGCTTGCGCAGCCCGTCCAGGACGGGCGGCTCGGCGCCGTCGTCCCAGCTGTCCAGGGCGGTGCGCAGCAGCGAGGGGACGACCTCCAGCACGGTGACGCCCTCGGGGGCGACCAGGCCGAACAGGGCCTGCGGGTCGGCGGCGAGTTCGCGGCCGGTGACCCGCAGCCGCCCGCCGACGACCAGCGCGGCGAGCATCTGCCAGACCGAGATGTCGAAGGTGACCGGGGCGTTGTGGACCAGCACGGTGTGCCCGTCCAGCTCCAGGTCGGCGACCTTGGCGAGCAGGTGGTTGACCATGCCCGCCCGGTGCACCATGGCGCCCTTGGGGCGGCCGGTGGAGCCCGAGGTGAAGATGACGTACGCCAGGTCGTCGCCCGTGCCGCGCGGGGCGGGCGGCCGCTCGGCGGTGGCCGCTCCCGGCTTGAGGGTCGAGATGTCCAGGACCGGGACGTCCAGCCCGGCCTCGGCCAGCAGTTCGGCGGCCAGGGCGCGCTCGCCGGGGCCGACCAGCAGGGCGCCGACCCGGGCCTCGGCGGCCAGCACGGCGCCGCGCTTGACCGGCGCGGCGACGTCCAGCGGCAGCCAGGCCGCGCCCGCGCCGAGCACGCCGAGGACGGCGGTGACGAAGCCGCAGCCGGGCGGGGCCAGCACCCCGACCGGTCCGTCCGCGGCGCCCGCCCCGGCCAGTGCCCGGGACACGGCGCCGGCCCGGCCGGCCAGTTCGCGGTAGCCGAGCCGCTCGGTGCCGTCGGAGACGGCGACGGCCGTCGGGGTGGTCCGGGCGAACTCCTGGACCCGCGCCACCACATCCGTCCACGGGTCGGTCTCGGCCGGCTCCGGGGCGGGGACGGCCAGCCGGGCGCGCTCGCCGGGCAGCAGCAGGTCCAGCTGCCCGAGCGGGCGGTCCGGCTCGGCCTGGGCGGTGCGCAGCACGTGGCGCAGCCGCTCGGCCACGACGGCGGCCTCGGCCGGGGTGAACCGGCCGGTGTCGTAGCCGACTTGGAGGCGCAGCCGCTCGCCGGGCAGGGCCATCAGGCTGAGCGGGTAGTGGTTGGCGTCGCCGGCCCGCAGCCCGGTCAGCCGCAGTCCGGCGACCTCGCCGGCCAGCGCCTGCGGGTCCAGCGGGTAGTTCTCGAAGACCAGCACGCTGTCGAAGAGGTCGCCGACCCCGGCGAGGCGCTGGATGGCGTTGAGGCCGAGGTGCTGGTGCGGGAGCAGGACGGACTGGCGGTCCTGGAGGGCGCTCAGCAGCTCGGTGAAGCTCTGCGCCGGGTCCAGGTCGACCCGGACCGGCAGGGTGTTGATGAACAGCCCGACCATGCCCTCGACGCCGGGCAGCTCCGGCGGGCGGCCGGAGACGGTGCCGCCGAAGACGATGTCGCGCAGCCCGGTGAGGGTGCCCAGCACGGTGGCCCAGGCGCCCTGCACCACGGTGTTGACGGTCAGGCCGCGGGCGCGGGCCCAGCCGGTGAGCGCGGCGAACTCCCGCTCGTCCAGCTCGACGGCGTGCTCGCCGGGCATGCCGCGCCGGGGTGGCTCGACGCCGGCCGTGCCGGACAACCGGGTGGGCTCGGTGAAGCCGTCCAGCGCGGCCGTCCAGGCGGCCTCGGCGGCGGCCCGGTCCTGTCGGGCCAGGTGGGCCAGGTAGGACTTGTACGGCGCGGGGCGGGGCAGCGAGGCGCCGCCGTCGGCGTAGCAGGCGAACAGCTCGCGCACCACGACCGGCATCGACCAGCCGTCGAACAGGATCTGGTGGGCGGTCAGCACCAGCCGGTACTGCCGGTCGCCCAGCCGCAGCAGGCTGAACCGCAGCAGCGGCGGGCGGGCCAGGTCGAAGGGGCGCAGCCGGTCCTGCTCGGCCAACTCGTCCGCTGCGGTGAGCAGGTCCCGCAGGTCGACCTCGCGCCAGTCCAGCGGGACCTCGCGCGGTACGACCTGCACCGGGTCGCCGTTCCTGCGGTAGCGGAAGGCGGCCCGCAGGTTGGGGTGGCGCTCCAGCAGCGCGGTGACCGCCCCGCGGAGCCGGGCCGGGTCCAGGGCGCCGGCCAGGTCCAGCACCAACTGCACGGTGTAGACGTCGAGTTCCTCGCGGTGGTACTGCGCGTGGAACATCAGCCCTTCCTGCAGTGGTGCCACCGGCAGGATGTCGCTCAGATTGGAGCTCCGCCCGGGTCGTCGCCCGGTGCGGGGCTCGGCCGAGGCCGTGGTCACAGCTCGTCCCCCCAGTCGTCCATGTCGTCCTCGAATTCGTCGATCTCGTCCTGGCTGAGTGCCACCAGGTCGAGGTCGGACGGCGTCCAGCCGCCGGCGCCGGGCTCCCGGGTGTGCCGCACCAGGGCCCGCAGGGCGGCGAACCAGCCGTCGGCCACGGCCTCGGCGTCGGCCTGCGCCAGGGCCTGGCCGGCCCAGGTCCAGCGGGCGTTCAGCCGCGGTCCGTCCGGGCCGTCCTCGGTCACCGCGTTGACGTCCAGGACGTGCGGCAGCGGCATCCCCGGGTCGGACCCGGCGGCCAGGGCGGCGGACTGCTCGGTCAGCGACCAGTCCTCGCCGGTGGGCGCGGGCAGCCGGCCCAGGTAGTTGAAGCCGAGCTGCGGCCGGGCGGCGCCGGACAGCTCCGCGGCGCCCGTTTCGTCCAGGTGCCGCAGCAGGCCCCAGCCGAGCCCGTGCCCGGGCACCATCCGCAGGTGTTCCTTGACCAGCTTGAGGCTGTGCCCGGCGGCCGGGCCGCCGGCCAGCGCCTCCGCGAGGTCCACCGGGCCGGGGTCGAGCCGCAGCGGGTAGGCGGTGGTGAACCAGCCGACCGTGCGGGACAGGTCCACGCCGGGGGCGAACTCCTCGCGCCCGTGGCCCTCCAGCTCCACCGGTACCGCGCCCTCCGGCTGTCCGGTGCGCCGCCGCCAGTCGGCGACGGCGAGCGCCAGGGCGGTCAGCAGCACGTCGTTCACCTCGGCGTGGAACGCCCCGGTGACCTCGGTGAGCAGCGCCGCCGTGGTGTCGCCGTCCAGGACGCGGTGCAGCGTCCGGGCGGTGGCCACGGTGTCCACCGCCGGGTCGGCGGCCCGGTGCCCGAGCGGGCCCTCGCCGCCGGCCGACTCGCCGCGCCACCAGTCGAGTTGGGCGCGCAGCTCGGGCGTGCCGGCGGTCCGCTCCAGCAGTGCGGACCAGTGCCGCAGCGAGGTGCCGACCGGCTGCAGCCGGACCGGCTCGCCCGCCCGGACGGCCCCGTGGGCGCGGGCCAGGTCGGGCAGCAGCACCCGCCAGGACACCCCGTCGACCACCAGGTGGTGCAGGGTGAGCAGCAGCTCGCCGCTCGCCGGGTGCCAGAGCGCCTGGACCATCACGCCCTCGGACGGCGCCAGCCGCCCGCGGTTCGCGACCGCCTCGGCGGGCCAGTCGGCGGCCGGTCCGTCGAGGACCCGCAGCAGCGCCCCGGCGTCCACCGTGCCGGGCTCGGTGACCAGCAGCGACCAGTCCGGCAGCAGCCGCATGCGCAGCCCGTCGTGGTGGTCGAGCAGCGCCTGGAGGGCCGCGGTCAGCGACTCCCGGGTGGCGTCGGCCGGGGTGCGGACCAGGACGGCCTGGTGGAAGCCGTCCACCGGCCCGCCGAGCTCGCGCAGCCAGTGCCCGATCGGGAGCTGGCCCAGCGGGCCGACGCCGTCCTCGGTGCCGACCGTGGCGACCGCCTCCCCGTCCTCGCCGTCGCGGGCCACCACGGCCAGCGCCGCCGGGGTCCGGTGGGTGAAGACGTCCTGCGCGGTGACCACCAGGCCGGCCGCGCGGGCCCGGCTGACCAGCTGGATGGAGACGATGCTGTCGCCGCCCAGGTCGAAGAACCCGTCGTCGGCGCCGACCCCGGGCAGTCCGAGCACCTCGGCGAAGACCGCGCAGAGCGCGGCCTCCCGGGCGTCGGCCGGGGCCCGGCCGGTGGAGGCGGCGGCGTAGTCGGGCGCGGGCAGCGCCCGGCGGTCCAGCTTGCCGTTGCCGGTCAGCGGCAGGGTCTCCAGCGGGACGAACGCGGAGGGCACCAGGTAGTCGGGCAGCTCCGCCGCGAGCGCGGCCCGCAGCTCGCCGACCGGCAGGCCGGCCGGGGTCACGTAGGCGACCAGCCGCTTGTCGCCGGGGCGGTCCTCGCGGACGACCGCGGCGGCCTGCTCGACGCCGGGCTGCGCGAGCAGCGCGGTCTCGATCTCGCCGAGCTCGATCCGGAAGCCGCGCAGCTTGACCTGCTCGTCGACGCGGCCGACGTAGTCCAGCTGGCCGTCGGCCGTCCAGCGCACCAGGTCCCCGGTGCGGTACATCCGGTCGTTGACAGTGCCGAAAGGGTCGGCGGTGAAGCGCTGGGCGGTGAGCTCCGGCCGGTGCAGGTAGCCCAGGGCGACCCCGGCGCCGGCCACGTACAGCTCGCCGATCACGCCCGGCGGGACGGGCCGCAGGGCCTCGTCCAGCACGTACACCCGGGCGCCGGCCAGCGGTCGGCCGATCGGCGGCTTGACCGCTCCGGCCAGCGGTTCGCTGACGGTGGCGCAGACCGTGGTCTCGGTCGGGCCGTACGCGTTGAGCATCCGCCGGCCCGCGGACCAGCGCTCGACCAGCTCGGGCGGGCACGCCTCGCCGGCCGTGATGAGGGTCAGCCCCTCGGGCATCGGCAGCCGGGCGGGCCAGGCGGCGAGCACCGTCGGCGGCAGGCAGACCACCTCGACGCCGGCCGTCGCGACCAGCTCGGCGAGCGGCTCGCCGGGCGCCCGGTCGGCCTCCGCGGCCAGCACCAGGACGGCGCCGTTCAGCAGTGCGGTGAGCAGCTCCCAGGCGGCGGCGTCGAAGCTGAACGAGGCGAACTGGAGCAGCCGGGTGCCCTCGCCGACGCCGAAGCGGTCGTGCTCGGCGGCCAGCGCGGCCGCCGCCCGGTGCGGCACCAGCACGCCCTTGGGGCGGCCGGTGGAGCCGGAGGTGTAGATCACGTACGCCGGGTGGTCCGGTCCGAGCGGGACGGTCCGGTCGGCGTCCGTCGGGTCGTGCGCCGGGGCGGCGGCGATCGCGGCGGCGGTCGCCGGGTCGTCCAGCAGCAGCACCGGCGCGGCCTGCTCAGATCCGGCCTGCTGCGCTCCGGCCTGCGGCTCCGGCAGCCGGGCGGCCACCGAGCCGTGGCTGAGCACCGCGAGCGGCGCGGAGTCGGTCAGCAGGTAGGCGATCCGCTCGCGCGGGTACGCCGGGTCGACCGGCAGGTAGGCCGCGCCCGTCTTGAGGACCGCGAGCACCGCGACGACCGCGTCGACCGTGCGCGGCAGCGCCAGGGCGACGATCCGTCCGGGGCCCGCGCCCAGGGCGATCAGGTGGTGGGCGAGCCGGTTGGCGCGCTCGTTGAGCTCGCCGTAGCCGACCTCGGCGCGCACGGCGCCGTCCTCGAACCAGTGCAGCGCGGGCCGCTCGGGTGCGCGGTGCGCCTGCTCCTGGAAGAGCGTCGGCAGCTGGACCGCGCCGACCGTGGTCGGGGTGGCGGCCCCGCTCCAGGTGCCGAGCAGCCGCTCGCGCTCCTCGGGCAGCAGGGCGTCCAGGCCGCTGAGCGGCCGGTCGGGGGCGCCGGTCAGCAGGCCGATCAGGTGGGTCAGGCGGTCCGCCAGGCCCTGCGCGGTCCGCTCGGTGAACAGGTCGGTGCTGTACTCCAGGGTGCCGGTGAGGCCCGCCGGCTCGCCCGCGGCGCCGTGCTGCTCGACGAGTTCGAAGGCCAGGTCGAACTTGGCCGTGCCGTTGCCGACCGGGCTGACCTCGGCGGTGATCCCGGGCAGTTCGGGGCGGGCCCCGGCGTTGTTCTGGAAGGCGAGCATCACCTGGAAGAGCGGCTGGCGGGCCAGCGAGCGGCCGGCGCCGAGCCGGTCGACCAGCTTCTCGAAGGGCACGTCCTGGTGCGCCAGGGCGGCCAGTACGGTCTCCCGGGCCCGGCCGACCAGCTCCCGGAAGGTCGGGTCGCCGGAGAGGTCGGTGCGCAGCACCAGGGTGTTGACGAAGAAGCCGATCAGGCCGTCCAGGGCGTCGTCGGTGCGCCCGGCGACCGGGGTGCCGAGCGGGATGTCGGTGCCGGCGCCGAGCTTGCCGAGCAGCACGGCCAGCGCGGCCTGCGCCACCATGAACGGGCTGGCGCCGGTGGACCGGGCCAGCGCGGCCAGGGCGCGGTGCGCCCCGGCGTCCAGCCGCAGCGGCACGGTGGCGCCCCGGTAGCTGGGCACGGCCGGCCGGGGGAAGTCGACCGGGAGGGCCAGCTCCTCCGGCAGATCGGCCAACTGGTCTGCCCAGTAGTCGAGCTGACGGTTCATCAGTGAGGCGGGGTCGTCCTGCTCGCCGAGCAGTCGGCGCTGCCAGAGGGTGTAGTCGGCGTACTGGACCGGCAGTTCGGCCCACTCCGGGGCGTGGCCGGCCAGCCGGGCGCGGTAGGCGCTCTGCAGGCCGTCGACCAGCGGGCGCACCGACCAGCCGTCGGCCGCGATGTGGTGCTGCACCAGCAGCAGCACGTGCTCCTCGACGCCGGTCTCGAACAGCACCGCGCGCAGCGGCGGTTCGGCGGCCAGGTCGAAGGGGGTGCCGGCCCGGGCGGCCAGTTCGGCCTCCAGTTCCTCGGCCGGGCGGCCGGTGAACGGCACCACGGGCAGCTCGGGGCCGGCCTCGTCGACCGGGAGCACCAGCTGGTGCGGGCGGCCGTCCTCGGCGGGGAAGACGGTGCGCAGGCTCTCGTGCCGGGCGACCACGTCGGCCAGCGCCTCGGCGAGCGCCGCCCGCTCCAGCGGGCCGGTCAGCCGGACCGCGTGGGAGAGGTGGTAGGTGGCGCCGGCCGCGTCCAACTGGGAGAGGAACCACAGCCGTTGCTGCCCGGGCGAGAGCGGGACCCGCTCCGGCCGCGGGCCGGCCGCGAGCTCCTCCCGGGCCGGCTCGGCGCCGTCCGGGTCGAGGGCCATGGCGAGGGCCAGGGCGAACGGGGTGGGCGCCTCGAACAGGGTGCGGATCGGCAGTTCGACGCCGAGCCGGGCGCGCAGCCCGGTGACCACCCGGCCGGCCAGCAGCGAGTGCCCGCCGAGCGCGAAGAAGTCATCGTCGGCGCCGACTTCGTCCAGCTCCAGCACCTCGGCGAACAGCGCGCACAGCAGCGCCTCGCGCTCGGTGGCCGGGGCCCGCCGCTCGCCGCGCAGCGCCCCGAAGTCCGGGACGGGCAGGGCCTTGCGGTCCACCTTGCCGTTGGGGGTCAGCGGCAGCGCCGCCAGCGGCACCAGCACGGCCGGGACCATGTAGTCGGGCAGCGTCCGGGTGAGTTCGGCGCGGACGGCGGCCGGGTCGGCGCCGCCGGTCAGGTGGGCGACCAGCCGGGTTCCGCCGGAGGGGTCGCGGGCGACGGTGACCACCGCGTCGGCGACGCCGGGGACGGCGCGCAGCGCGGCCTCGACCTCGCCGGGCTCGATCCGGTGGCCGCGGATCTTGACCTGGTGGTCGACCCGCTCCAGGAACTCCAGCTGCCCGTCCGTGCGGTGCACCACCCGGTCGCCGGTGCGGTACATCCGGGAGCCGGGCGCGGCCGCGTACGGGTCGGCCACGAAGGCCCCGGCGGTGCGCCGCGGGTCGTTGAGGTAGCCGCGGCCGACGCCGCGCCCGCCCACGTACAGTTCGCCGGGCTGGCCGGCGGGGACGGGCTGCAGCGAGTCGCCGAGGACGTAGAGCCGGGTGTCGCGGACCGGGCGGCCGATCGGGGCGCGCACCGAGTCCAGCTCCGCGGCGGAGCCGATCAGGGCGTGGGTGACGTCGTCCGAGCACTCGGTCGGGCCGAAGGCGTTGACCAGCGGGATGCCGGGGCAGAGCGTGAACCAGCGGCGGGCCAGGTCGGCGGGCATCGCCTCGCCGGTGACCACCAGCCGGCGCAGCAGCCCCAGTCCGGGCAGCGGCGCGCCGGCCTCCCAGGAGTCCAGGGCGGCGCGCAGCAGTGAGGGGACGACCTCCAGCACGGTGACGCCCTCGGCGTCGGCGAGCGCGAACAGCGCGCCCGGGTCGGCGGCGAGCTCGCGGGACACCACCCGCAGCCGACCGCCCGCGACCAGCGGGCTGAGCATCTGCCAGACCGAGATGTCGAAGGTGACCGGGGCGTTGTGCACCACGGTGTCGGCCTCGGACAGCTCCAGGTCGGCGTGCTTGGCGAGCAGGTGGTTGACCATGCCGTCGCGGTGCACCATGGCGCCCTTGGGGCGGCCGGTGGAGCCCGAGGTGTAGATCACGTAGGCCAGTTCGGCGGGTCCGCCGGCGGGCGCCAGCAGCTCCTCGTCCCGGGCCCCGTCGAGGGCGAGCACGGCGGGGCGCTGTGGCAGGGCGCCGAGCAGGGCGTCGGCGTAGGCCCGCTGGTCCTCGCCGTGCAGCAGGACGACGGCGCCCGCGGCCTCGACCAGCGCCGCGCCGCGGGCGGCCGGGGCCCGGACGTCGAGCGGCAGCCAGGCGGCGCCGGCACCGAGCACGCCGAGGACGGCGGTGACGAAGCCGGTGCCGGGGGCGGCCGCGATGGCGACCAGCCGGTCCGGTCCGGCGCCGGCGGCGAGCAGCCGGCGGGAGAGGGCGCTGGCCCGGGCGACCAGTTCGGCGTAGTCGAGCCGGCCGGCGTCGTCCTGGACGGCGACGGCGCCGGGGCGGGCCAGGGCGAGTTCGCGGATCCGGGGCAGCACGTCGGTGAAGGCCTCGGGCTGCTGCCCGTAGCTGTTCCACTCGATCAGGACGCGCTCGCGCTCGGCGGCGGGCAGGGCGGTGATCCGGCCGACCGGCAGCTCGGTGGAGACGGTGGCGAACTCGTCCAGGTAGCCGAGCAGGGCGTCGCGGAAGAGGTCGAGGCGCTCCTGCGGGTAGCGGTCGGCGTCGCCGTCGACGCGCAGCTCGCAGCCGTCCTCGTCGTTGTCCAGGAAGAGGATCTGGAGGTCCGGGACGGGGCCGGTGGACAGGTTGCGGACCACGGCGCGGCAGCCGCCGAGGGCGAACTCGCCGCCGGTCTGCAGCACGTTGACGGTGGGGCCGAAGGTGCGGCCGGCGTCGCCGGTCAGTCCGAGCCGGCGGCGGATCGCGTCGTGCCGGTGGCGCTGGTGGCGCAGCGTGCCGCGCAGAGCGGCGGCGACCTGGGTGAGCAGGCCGTCGCGGCCGAGCGCGGGGTGGGCGGAGACCGGCAGCGGCAGGAAGTTGGCGCGCATGCCGGGCACGGACTGGGCGAGCGGGGTGGTCCGGGCGGCGACCGGGAGGGTGAGCACGACCCGGTCGGTGCCGCAGAGCTGGGCGAGGCAGCCGGCGGTGGCGCCGATCAGCAGGGTCTGCCAGGTGACCCGCTCGGCCCAGGCGGCGTCCTGCAGCCTGGTGACGGTGCCGGCCGGGATCAGGCCGGTGCTGCGCAGGGTGCTGCGGGCGGGCGCGCCGAGGTGGCCGGAGAGCACGGTGGGCTCGATGCCGTCGGCCAACTGCTCGGCCCAGTAGGCGCGGTCGCGCTCGTGGGCGGGGGAGGCGAGGTAGTCGCGCTCCTCGGCGAGGAGTTCGGCGAGGGTCGGGTCGGCGGCGGGTTCGGCGCCGGGCAGGTCGTACTCGGCGGCGAGCCGGCGGTAGACCAGGGCGCGGCTGAAGCCGTCCACCAGGATGTGGTTGGCCCGGACGTACAGCCAGGCCAGTTCCGGGCCGAGCAGGACGAGGGTGGCGGCGAGGGCGTCGGGGCCGAGGGAGGACGGACGGTGCCGCTCGGTCTCCAGAAACGTTTCAGCAGCGGCGAGCGGGTCCGGCTCGCCGGTCAGGTCGAGGACCGGCAGGGGCCGCGCACGGGGCGGTTCGACGATCTGCACCGGCAGGCCGTCCCGCTCGGTGAAGCGCACCCGCAGGCACTCGGTGCGGTTCAGCACGCGCTGCCAGGCGGCCCGCAGCCGCGCGTGGTCCAGCGGGCCGGTCAGCTCCAGGCGGTCCGCCATGGTGAACACCGGATTGCCCGGGTCGAGTTGCTGGGCGAACCACATCTCGCGCTGGGCGTCGGACAGCGGCAGTTCTTCGGGACGCTCTTCTTCCGGCCGCTCGTCTTCCAGCGGCTCTTCTTCAAGATGTGGCGCGGTGTGACGCATCGTCATCTTACCCCCGTGGCAATGGCGTTGTGCGGCGCCTGGCGGTCGAGCGCATCCAGTGCGTCGACGCCGTAGATGTCGCGCACCCACGCGCTCTGGTAAATGGTGTCGAGGTAGCGGTCGCCCAGGTCGGGCGAGACGGCGACGGCGACCACGTCCTCGTCGGGGCGGTGCCGCGCCAGCCAGGCCGCCGCCCCGCTGACCACCGTCCCGGTGGAGCCGCCGAACAGGAAGCCGCCGCGGGCCAGTCGGTGACAGGTGCGGACGGTGTCCAGCTCGGGCACGTGCAGCACGTCGTCGACGAAGCTCTCGTCCAGCAGGGCCGGCCGGACGCCGGCGCCCAGTCCGGGGATCATCCGCGGGCCGGGCTCGCCGCCGAAGGTGACCGAGCCGATGCTGTCCACCGCGACGATCCGGGTGGCCGGCCGGTGCTCCTTGAAGTAGCGGGCGCAGCCCATCAGCGTGCCGGTGGTCCCGGCGCCGACGAACAGCACGTCCAGGTCCGGGAATTGGCGGTGGATCGACGGCGCGGTGGTGCGGTAGTGGGCGCGCCAGTTGTCCGGGTTGGCGTGCTGGTTGAGCCAGACGTAGCGCGGCGAGGAGGCGCACAGCTCGCGGACGAAGTCCAGTCGGGCACCGAGGAAGCCGGTTTCCGGCGAGGGCTCGGTGATCATGTGGACCTTGCCGCCGAGGGTTTCGATGAGCTGGCGGGTGGACAGATTGGTACGTGGGTCGACGACGCAGATGAACTGGTAACCGCGGACGGACGCGATCATGCTCAGCGCCATCCCGAGGTTGCCCGAGGAGGACTCGACCAGGATGGAGTCCCGGTTCAGCCGCCCGTCCCGCTCGGCCGCGTCGACCATGCTGAGGGCCGCTTTGAGCTTGACGGAGCCGGCGAAGTTGAAGCCTTCGCACTTCAGGTACAGCGGGTAGTCGAACATCGTCCGCAGGTCGACGAAGAGCTCGTCCTCGTTGAACTCCTGCGGCGTTCTGATGATGGGCATCGCCCGTCCCCCTTCGGAGTCGAGAGAGTGACGGGACGTCAGTCCCAGATGATGTCGTCGCCGTGCACCGAGCCGGCGGTCAGGCTGGTCGGGGCGGCCTTGCCGGCCGGGCCGTCCCAGATGATGTCGTCGCCGTGCACGGCACCGGCGGTCACGCGGGCCGGGGCGGTCTTGCCGGCCGGGCCGTCCCAGATGATGTCGTCGCCGTGCACGGCACCGGCCGTCGCAGCGGCCGGGGCGGCCGTCGCGGTGGCGGCGCCGGCGACCGGCGCGGTGAGGGCGGCACCGGCGACCAGCAGGCCGAGGACGGCGGCGGTGCGGGCGGCGACAATGGTGATGCGGCTCATGGTGAAACCCCCGGGTGGCAATGGGGCCGCGGGCCGTGAAATCGGCGGCGGCGAGACAGGTCAAACGGATGAGTGCTGTGCCTGGTTCAATTCCCGCGGTGAATAACCGCGCGGGACCGGCTCTCGAATCCTCCGGAAGGGGGTTCGGGCCCCCTTCGGCATGACCAAGTCTGTCTCGCACACACGTTCCGTGCCACCGTTCTCCATGTCAGGGTCCTGCCCTGGCAGCACCCTGCACAGCGCCCGTACCGCGGGTCACTCCTCCAACAACGGCAGCCGGTCGTCGCTGAATTCGGCCGCCAGTCGCCATCCGCGCAGTTCAGGCGCATCCCGCAGGCAACGGCTGGTGATCCGGTGCGCGGCGGAATCCTGCTCTCCGGATTTCGGCGGTCCGAGAAAGAAGACCAGATCGGCACCGAGGGGGTCGATCTCGACGTAAACGTGCTCCAGTCCGTCGGCCGGCTCGGCGGCTTTCCGGAGCAATTCGACGAGTTTGTCGGGCGTGACCTGTTCCGGCCCGACCATACCCCTGACCAGACGCCCGACAGTGATATACATGTCAAATCCTCTCGTGGGTGGACCCGCTCGAAGCCCGCAGGAAAGGGCCTGCCCGAAACGGCGGGTGGCCGTGGGCGGGGTGTCGTAGCATGCCCCCGAGATCCGGCAATGACGTGGCGTCATCAGGTTCGTAATATCGGGGGGGCAGGCGGTGCTGTCAGTGTTAGGACTGGATCCCGACGCCGAGGCCGTGTACCGGGCGGTGCTGATGCGTCCGGAACTCGGCATCGGGGGTGTGGCGCAGGACCTCGAGTGGCCCGAACAACGCGTCCGGGACGCCCTGGACGGACTGGCCCGGCTCACCCTGATCAGGCACTCCGAGCTGGAACCCGGGCACCTCCTCCTGGTGAACCCCGAGGTGAGCCTGGCCATGCTGATCGGCCGGCAGGAGGCCGAACTCGCCGAGCGGCAGCGCCAGATAGCGCAGAGCCGGCTCGAGGCGGCCAAGCTGGTCGCCCAGTACGCGGAGCACCGCAAGGGTGAACGCGGCCTGGGCGTCGAACAGTTGGAGGGGGTCGACCAGATCCGGCTCCGGCTGGAGGAGCTCTCGCACTCCTGCACCGCCGAGATCATGGGCTTCGCGACCGGTGGCGGGCAGTCGCCGGCCGCTCGAAGAGCCGGCCAGGTCGCCGACCAGGAGGTCTTCGACCGGGGCGTGCAGATGCGCAGCATCTACCTGGAGAGCGCCGCCAACGACGGCGGCACCATCGCCCACCTGGAGTGGCTCACCGAGCGGGGCGCCCGGGTGCGGACAACCCCGTCGCTCCCGATGCGCCTGGTGATCTTCGACCGCAAGGTGGCGGTCGTCCCGACCGATCCGGACGACACCAGCGTGGGGGCCCTGGTGCTGTCCGGTCCCGGACTGGTCTCCGCGCTCTGCGCGCTGTTCGAGTACGTCTGGGAGAACGCCACCCCGTACGGGAAGTCCCCGGCCAAGGGGGCCGAGGGCCTCAACCCGCAGGCGATGGCGGTGCTCAGCCTGCTCGCGCAGGGCCACACCGACGAGGTGGTGGCCCGCAAGCTCGGCGTCTCGGTGCGCACCTCGCGCCGGATCACCGCGGAACTGATGGCCTGGCTCGGCGGCCGGAGCCGCTTCCAGGCCGGGGTGATCGCCGGCGAGCGCGGTCTGCTGCAGGGCGGCGGTCCGGTGCGCGAGGGCGACTGAGCGCGGTCCGCGACCCGCGCGCCGACGCGGACGGCCGGTCCGGGCGGGACAGTTGGCGTCCCGCCCGGACCGGCCCGCCGGGTGGAGCGTCAACGGGTCACCGCGGTGCGGTAGACCCGCAGGTTGACCGGGACCAGCACCGCGAGCAGGGCCGCCACCACGATCGCCGCGAGCAGCACCGGGTGGCGCTCCGGCAGGCTGCCGCCGACCACCGCCGGGGCGTTGCCCCACAGCTCCCGGCAGGCCGCGGCCAGCAGGCTGACCGGGTTCCACTCGGCCACCGCGCGCAGCCAGGCGGGCAGCCCGGACAGCGGCATGAACGAGTTGGACAGGAAGGACAGCACGACCAGGAACAGCGCCGAGACGCCGTTGATCGCCTCGGCGTTGCGCATCAGCATGCCGACCAGCGCGCCCAGCCAGAGCATCGCGTAGGCGAAGGCCAGCACCAGGACGAAGCCCAGCGCCGCCGAGCCGACGTCCGTGTGGATCCGCCAGCCGACGCCGAGGCCGGCCAGCGAGACCGCGAAGGTGGCGGCCGCGGCGGTCAGCAGGTCGGCCGCGGTGTGGCTGACCAGGACGGCCGAGCGGCCCATCGGCAGCGAGCGGAAGCGGTCGATCAGGCCGGTGCGCAGGTCGGTGGCCACGCCCAGCGCGGCCACGCCGACGCAGGTCAGGCCGACCTGGGCGAACACCCCGGCCATCACGTAGTCGTGGTACTCGCCGGAGCCGGCCACGGTCACCACGCTGGCGAACAGGTAGCCGAGCACGACCACCATGGTCACCGGGGTCAGGGTGATCGCGATGATCTTCTCCGGGGTGCGCCGCAGGTGCCGCAGGTGGCGGCCGATCAGCGCGGCGGTGTCTCCGAGGGCCGTGCCGAGGCCGGCCGGGGCGCCGATGTCGCTCACTGCTGGTCTCCCGTCCGTCCGGCGGCGACCGCCACCGGTTCCCGTTCGTCGTCCTTCTCGTCGTGCGTACTCAGCTCGTCGCGCTGGGCGCCCCGCGCGATCGGCAGCGCGCCCTCCTCGGGCGCCCGGCCGACCTGGGTGCCGCGCCCGGTCAGGTGGAAGAACACGTCGTCCAGCGACGGACGGCGCAGCGCGAAGTCCGTCACCGGCACGCCGGCCCGCTCCAGGGCGACCGCGGCGGCGGCGATCGTGCCGATGCCGTCGGCCAGTTGGACGGTGATCCGGCGCCCGGTGCGGTCCACCTCGGGCTTGGCGGCGGCCACCGGGGTGAGCACGGCCAGGGCCTGCGGCAGGGCCGCCTCGGTGCCGACGCCCACCTCCAGCCACTCCTCGCCGACCTTGCGCTTGAGCTCGTCCGGGGTGCCCTCGGCGATCACCGTGCCGGTGTCGATGACCAGGATCCGGTCGGCCAGGAAGTCGGCCTCCTCCAGGTACTGGGTGGTGAGCAGCACGGTCACCCCCTGGGCGACCTGCTCGCGCACCATCTCCCAGAGCACCAGCCGGCTCGCCGGGTCGAGCCCGGTGGTCGGCTCGTCCAGGAACAGCACCTCGGGCCGGCCGATCAGCGCGGCGGCCAGGTCCAGCCGGCGGCGCATGCCGCCGGAGTAGGTCTGGGCCGGCTTCTCGGCGGCGTGCTCCAGCTCGAACCGGGCGAGCAGCCCGGCCGCCCGCTCCCGGGCGCCCTTGCGCCCCAAGTGCAGGAGCCGGCCGAGGAGTTCGAGGTTCTCGCGGCCGGTGAGCAGCCCGTCCACGGCGGCGTACTGACCGGCCAGGCCGATCCGGCGGCGCACCTGGCGCTGCTGGCGCACGACGTCGAAGCCGGCCACCTCGGCCCGGCCCTGGTCCGGTTCCAGCAGGGTCGCCAGCAGCCGGACGGTGGTGGTCTTGCCGGCGCCGTTGGGGCCGAGCAGGCCGAGCACGGTGCCGGCGGCCACCTCCAGGTCGACGCCTCTCAGCGCGTGGTGGTCGCCGTATCTCTTGCCGAGTCCGGTCGCCCTAATGGCGGTGTCCATCATTCATTCCCCCTTCCACGGAGGTCTGTGGATCGTTCGGAAAGAAGACGCCGGAGCGCATTGCCGGCGCGGAATCACGGAATTCACGGGAATCGTTCGGCGGTCGGCCCGGTCGGGCGGTGAGGTGCTCGACGGCCGGTCGGGCGGTGAGGTTCTCGACGACCGGTCGGCCGCGTCCGTCGGCCGGCCGACTCTTCCCGAATCATTGGCCCGGCGTCACTCGAATGTGGCCCGCTCGAATGGTTGTCCCTCAACGGGAACCGACCGTAGCACCGGGGAAACGGGCCCGGTAAGGGGCTCCGGCCCGGCTCCCCTGGCAGTAGCTTGCCACCGCAGCATGCTGCAACTCCCAGGGGCTCCACAGCCGTTCGCGAGGGCCTACGGTCATGGGTATTCCGCCGGTCCCCCTCATGCCGGTGAGGACACATCCAACCCGTTCTGTCGCCACCGCGGCTTGATCATTGCCGCCGATCGCAGGAGAGGTAATGGCACGTCAAAGCAATTTCGCGGCCCGGCTGGGCGAGTGGAGTGCCCAGCACCGCAAGACCGCCGTCTTCGGCTGGATCATCCTGGTCGTCCTGGTCACCGTGCTCGGTGGCATGGTCGGGCAGAAGAGCCTGACCCAGGCCGACTACGGGACCGGGGAGTCCGGCAAGGCCGCCCAGGTCCTCAAGGACGCCGGGATCAACGACCCGGTCAACGAGCTGATCCTGGTCCACAGCGACGCGCTGACCGCGGACTCCGCGGAGTTCCGCGGCGCCGTCCAGGCCACCGCGGACGCGGTGAACAAGACCGGTCTCGCGGAGAACCTGCGCGACCCCTACACCACCCAGGCCTTCTCGGCCGACAAGCACTCGGCGCTGATCATGTTCGCCGTCACCGGCGACCCGGACACCGCGGCCGACCGGATCGACCCGGTGATCACCGCCGTCCACGACACCGCCAAGGCCCACCCCCAGGTGACGCTCGGCGAGTTCGGCGGCGCGACCGCCCTCAAGGGCATCAACGACAGCCTCGGCGACGACTTCGCACGCGCCGAACTGACCGCGCTGCCGGTCGCGTTGGGCATCCTGCTGGTGGTCTTCGGCGCCTTCGTGGCGGCCGTGCTGCCGGTCGCCCTGGCGGTCACCGCCTGCATCGGCGCGCTCGGGCTGCTCGCGCTGAGCAGCCAGGCGGTGCCGGTGGACGGCATGACCAACTCGGTGATGTTCCTGATGGGCCTCGCCGTCGGCGTCGACTACTGCCTGTTCTACCTGCGCCGCGAGCGCGAGGAGCGGGCGGCCGGGCGGGACAAGGCGACCGCGCTGCGGATCGCCGCCCACACCTCGGGCCACTCGGTGATGGTCTCCGGCCTCACCGTGATGGTCGCGATGGCCGGCATGTTCCTCTCCGGACTGACGGTCTTCGAGGGCTTCGCGATGGCCACCATCGAGGTCGTCGCGGTCGCGGTGGTCGGCTCGATGACCGTGCTGCCGGCCCTGATGTCGATGCTCGGCGACAAGGTCGCGGCCGGCCGGATCCCGTGGATCAGCAAGCGCCGCCAGGCCGCCGCGGCCGGCCCGAAGCCCGCCAACGCGCTGCTGCGCGGGGTGCTGGCCCGTCCGGGGATCTTCGCCGCGCTGGCCGCCGCCGTGCTGCTGGCGCTGGCGCTGCCGGCGCTCGGCATGAAGACCGAGAAGCTCGGCATGGACAAGCTGCTGCCCTCGGACAACCCGCTGATCCCGGTCTCGCAGCAGATCGACCGCGAGTTCCCCGGTTCGCCCTCGCCCGCCACCGTGGTGGTCAAGGCCGACACCATCGACTCGCCGCAGGTCGCCAAGAGCATCGAGGACTTCAAGCAGGCCGCGCTGGCGTCCGGAAAGACCGGCAACCAGATCGACGTGCGGTACTGGAAGGACAAGAACATCGCCGAGATCAGCGTTCCGCTGGCGGGCAACGGCACCGACGCCACCTCCAAGGCGGCCCTGTCGGCGCTGCGCGGGCAGATCGTCCCGCAGACCCTCAAGACCGTCCCGGGCACCACCGCGCTGGTCGCCGGTGACCTCGCCTTCTCGGTCGACTACAACGACCAGCTGGACCGAAGCATCGTCCCGGTGTTCGCCTTCGTCATGGGCGTCACCTTCCTGCTGATGCTCTTCTCCTTCCGCTCGCTGACCATCTCGATCACCTCGATCCTGCTCAACCTGCTCTCGGTGGCGGCCGCGTACGGCGTGATGACCGCGGTGTTCCAGCACGGCTGGGGCGCCTCGATCGTCGGCACCAAGGCGCCGGGGGCGATCGAGTCCTGGATGCCGCTGTTCGTCTTCGTGGTCCTGTTCGGCCTGTCGATGGACTACCACGTGTTCGTGGTCTCCCGGATCCGCGAGGCGTACCTGTCGGGCAAGTCCAGCCGGGAGGCGGTCGGCCTGGGCATCCGCAACACCGCCGGGGTGGTCACCAGCGCCGGTCTGATCATGGTCGCGGTGTTCGCGGTCTTCGGCACCCTGGGCATGCAGGACTTCAAGCAGCTCGGCATCGGCCTGGCGGTCGCGGTCCTGCTGGACGCCACCCTGGTCCGCGCGGTGCTGCTGCCCGCGGTGATGGCCCTGCTCGGCGACGCCAACTGGTACCTGCCGCGCTGGCTGGGCGGCCGCCGCACCACCCGGGCCGCCCACGCCGCCGGGGCCGCCCCGGTCGCCGGCGACCGCGAGCCGGCCGGCACCGCCTACGTCGGCTGACCCGGCCCCGCCCGCCCGTCCCGCATCGTCCGATCCCCGCCCGCCCAGGGCGGACCCGACTGGAGCCACCACCGTGTTCGAGTTCAGAGTCATCGACGGCACCACCGCCCGCGAGGTCATCGCGGGAGCCCGCCCGCGGATCGTCCAGGAGGTCCGGGAGACCTACCTGACCCACGGCGCTGGCGAGTCCGTGAACCCCGACAGCTACTTCCTGCGGTTCCCGGCCAAGCCGGACGCCCGGATCATCGCCCTGCCGGCCTACCTCGGCGGCGGCGTCGGACTGGCCGGGATCAAGTGGATCAGCAGCTTCCCGGCCAACATCGAGCGGGGTTTCCCGCGCGCCTCGGCCGCCCTGCTGCTGAACGACTACGAGACCGGCTACCCCTTCGCCGTCCTGGAGGCCTCGCAGATCAGCGCGGCCCGCACCGCGGCCTCCGCCGTGCTCGCCGCCGAGGTGCTCAGCGGCGGCCGCACGGCGGGGCGGCTCGCGGTGGTCGGCGCCGGCATCATCGCCCGCAACATCCTGGAGTTCTTCGGCGCCCAGCAGTGGGAGATCGACGAGCTGGTGGTGCACGACCGCAAGGCCGAGTACGCCGGGGCGCTGGCCGACCACGCCGACGCCCAACTGGGCTACCCGGCACGGGTGGTGGAGGACCTGGGCGAGGCGCTCAAGGGCGCCGACGTGGTGGTGCTGGCCACCACCGCGGGCGAGCCGTACATCCTCGACCCGGAGACCTTCGCCCCCGGCCAGCTGGTGCTCAACATCTCGCTGCGCGACCTCGCCCCGGAGATCATCGGCGGCGCGTACAACGTGCTCGACGACGTGGAGCACTGCATGAAGGCCAACACCTCGCCGCACCTGGCCGAACAGCTCTACGGCAACCGGGAGTTCGTCACCGGCACGCTCGCCCAGGTGATCGAGGGCGAGGTCGCGGTCGGCACCGACCGTCCGGTGGTCTTCTCGCCCTTCGGCCTCGGCGTGCTCGACCTGGCGGTCGGCGCGCTGGTGCACGACGAGGCGGTGGCGGCCGGCAAGGCGACCGAGATCCCCGGCTTCTTCGCGGAGACCAGCCGCTGGTAGTGCCCGCCGCGGGCCCGCCCCACCGGGCCCGCCGCCCCCGGGCCCGCCCCCCACGCCGGGCCCGTCACCACCGACGAGGGCCCCGACCGCTCACCGCGGTCGGGGCCCTCGTGGTGGGTGCGCCGGTTCAGCCCACGGCGGCGCCGAAGCGCGCCGTCCAGGCCGCCAGGTCCTCGTCGGTGATCTTCGCGAACAGCACCGGCGGCACGGTGAACGGCGTCCCGGCCGGGACGAGGTCCAGTGCCCGCGCCTGGTCCGCGGTGATCCAGCCACCGGTCTCCCCGTCCAGGGCGAAGGCCCCGCGCATCGCCGCCGCCGCGGTCGGGATGAACGGCTCGGACACCACCGCGTACAGCCGGATCAGGTTCATCGCCGTCCGCAGGGTCAGCGCCGCCGCCTCCGGGTCGGTCTTCACCTGCAGCCAGGGCGCCTTCTCGTCCAGGTACGCGTTCCCGGCGCTCCACAGCGCGCGCAGCGCCTGCGCCGCCTTGCGGAAGTTGAGCGCCTCCAGCTGGGTCTCGTACTCGGCCAGCAGGCCGGCGATCTGCTCGCCGAGCCGCTCCTCGGCCGCCCCGGCCCCGGCACCGGCCGGGACGTCGTCGCCGAAGCGCTTGCGGCTGAACGAGAGCACCCGGTTCACGAAGTTGCCGAGGGTGTCGGCGAGGTCCTTGTTGACCACCGAGGCGAAGAGGTCCCAGGTGAAGCTGGAGTCGTCCGACTCGGGGGCGTGCGCCATCAGGAAGTAGCGCCAGTAGTCGGCCGGCAGCAGCTCCAGCGCGACGTCGGTGAAGATGCCGCGCTGCTGGCTGGTGGAGAACTTCCCGCCGTAGTAGGTCAGCCAGTTGAAGGCCTTGACGTAGTCGACCTTCTTCCACGGGCGGCGCGAGCCGAGGATCGTCGCCGGGAACATCACGGTGTGGAAGGGGACGTTGTCCTTGGCCATGAACTCGGTGTAGCGGACGGTGTCGTCGGCCTCGTACCACCAGGACTTCCAGTCCCGCCGCTCCCCGGCCGGGGCGGCGTCCGCCCACTCCTTGGTGGCGCCGATGTACTCGATCGGGGCGTCGAACCAGACGTAGAACACCTTGCCCTCGGCGGCCAGTTCGGGCCACACGTCGGCCGGCACCGGGACGCCCCACTCCAGGTCACGGGTGATCGAACGGTCCTGGAGGCCCTCGGTCAGCCACTTGCGGGCGATCGAGGAGGCCAGCACCGGCCAGTCGTCGCCGTGGGCGGCGATCCACCGCTCGACCTCCTCGGTCAGCTTCGACTGGAGCAGGAACAGGTGCCTGGTCTCCCGGACTTCGAGGTCGGAGCTGCCGCTGATCGCCGAGCGCGGCTCCAGCAGGTCGGTCGGGTCCAGCACCCGGGTGCAGTTCTCGCACTGGTCGCCGCGCGCCTTGTCGTAGCCGCAGTGCGGGCAGGTGCCGACGATGTAGCGGTCCGGCAGGAAGCGCCCGTCGGCGTTGGAGTACACCTGGCGGATCGAGCGCTCCTCGATGAAGCCGTTGCGCTGCAGCTCGCGGGCGATCTCCTGGGTGATCTCGCGGTTCTGCGGCGAGGAGCTGCGGCCGAAGTGGTCGAAGGACAGCCCGAAGCCGTCGTAGACCGCCTTCTGGGCGTCGTGCGCCCGGGCGCAGAACTCGGCGACCGGCAGCCCGGCCTCCTGCGCGGCCAGTTCGGCGGGCGTGCCGTGCTCGTCGGTGCCGCAGATGAACAGCACCTCGTGGCCGGTCCGGCGCAGGTAGCGGGAGTAGACGTCCGCCGGGAGCATCGACCCGACCATGTTGCCCAGGTGCTTGATCCCGTTGATGTACGGAAGGGCGCTGGTGATCAGGTGCCGAGCCATCCTCGGATGCTCCGATTTCTCCCGCACGCGCACCCCACCCGGAGTGCGGTGCCAGGCGCAGGGGTCCACTGTGGGCTGCCAAGCCTACCGCCGGGCGTCCCGCCACCCGGTCCGTGGCGGGGGCGCGGCCGCTTCACGGACGGGTGAAGTCGGCGTACCGGTCGAACTCCCCGGCCTTCACCCCGCGGACGAAGGCGGCCCACTTGCGCGGCGTCGTCCGCACGACCACATCGGGCAGGTCCGACTCGCGGATCTCCACCAGCCCGCCCATCGCTCTGACCTCGACGCAGTCGGTGCTCTCACCGCTGGCCGACGCCTTGCGCCACACGTTCATGCGAAGTCTTTCAGTAAGGCCCGGATGAAGTCCCGGGACTCGACCGTCCCGAGCGCGATCGCCGCGGTCCTCTCCTTGATCCGCCGGTAGGAGGCCAATTCCGCTTCGGAGTGCACGAACTTCGGCCCGTGTTCGAGGTCGATCTGGACGGTGTCGAGATCCGGGACGGGCCCGCGGGCGAGATACAGGCTCTCCCCGCCCGCGGTGTAGGTGGGGACGCTGAACGGGATCACCCGGATCTCCAGGCCCGGCCGCTCGGAGTTCTCCAGCAGGTTCGCCAACTGCGCGCGCAGCACCTCCGGTCCGCCGAACTGCATCCGCAGCGCGGATTCGTGCAGGATCGCGCTGTACGGCTTCGGGCGGTCGACGAAGATCTGCTGGCGGCGAATCCGGAATGCCTTCCGCACCCCCGCCTCCTGCCGGTGCTGCGGGGGCAGCCGCTCGAACACCGCGGCCGCGTAGTCCGGGGTCTGCAGCAGTCCGGGGATGAAGGTGCTGTTCAGGATGGAGAGCGAGTCGGCGTGGTGCTCCATCTCCGCGATGTCGACCATCCCGTTGGGCACCTGCCCCCGGTAGCCGTCCCACCAGTACTTCCGGCGGTCCTGCGTCATCGCCAACAGCGCGTCCAGGTACGGGCCCTCGGGGCAGCCGCAGGTGCGTGCCCAGGTCCGGAGCCGCTCGGCGCTGATGCCCGACTTCCCGTTCTCCATCTGGGAGATCTTGGGCAGGTCGGTGCCGATGGTGGCGGCCAGGCTCTTGGGCGTCACGCCCACGCGTTCGCGCATCTTGCGCAACTCGATCCCCAGGCGCTGTTGGCGCACGGTCGGCGACAAGCGGGGTGGCATGACTCTCTTCTCCGGATCGCGGCTACGGTCGATGCTTCCGGTGAAGTGTGCCGTGCACACCGGGCCCTAGCTAGCGAATTGGGGGATACCCCACGATGGAGTGAACGTCCAGTCCCTCAGTAGCAACTCTGGCACCCTGACTCTATGGTCATCCGTGTCACTCGCTGACTTGTTGTCCCCTAAACAGTCGCCAAGTCGCCTATCGGCCCTGCCAATCAGCAGTAAATACACACCAGATGCACGGTCAGGGCGTTCGGCATCACCGACCGGAGACAGCCGTGCCCCTTCCTCCCCCTCCCCGCCCCCCACAACCGCACCCGCACCGCCCCCACCTTCCCCGGCGCATTTCCGCAACCCGGTGAATGCGCTTCTGGTCGCCGGATTGTCCGCCCTCCTCCTCGCCGTGCTATTCGTCGGCTGGCTGGTCTGGCTGGTCAACATGCAACCCCGGGAACTCCGGCCGAGAAAACGCGAGTTCGTCCCCCGCCATTCCGGCCCCGCCGACCCCGAATAAACCGCCCGCCGGGGCCGGCGCCGGCCGTCAGCCCCGCGAAAGGCGGTCCGTCAGGCGGGACTTGGCGGGCGGCCACTCGTCGGCGAGCATCGAGAAGTAGGCGCTGTCGCGCCAGGTGCCGGTGGGGCGCAGGCGGTGGCGGCGCAGGACGCCCTCGAACTGGGCGCCGAGGCGCTGGATGGCGTTGCGGGAGCGCTCGTTGAGGGCGTCGGTCTTCCAGAAGACCCGGCCCATGCCGAGCTCCTCGAAGGCGTGGGTGAGCAGCAGCAGCTTGGCCTCGGTGTTCACGGCGGTCCGCCAGACCGAGCGGGCGTACAGGGTGCCGCCGATCTCGACGGACTCGTCCTTGGCGCTGAAGTCGTGGAAGCCGGTGATGCCGACGGCGGTGCCGCCGGCGAGCTCGACGGCGGCGAAGTAGACCGACTCGCCCGCGGCGGCCTCGGCGATGCGTGCGTCCACGATCTCGCCGAGTTCCTCCTCCGTGGCGGGCGGGAGACTCATGGTCCAGCGCCAGACCTCGGGGTCGGAGCCGACGGTGGCCCAGAGGTCGGCGAGGTGGCGGCGCTCCAGCGGCTCCAGACGGATGTGGCGGCCGGTGAGGGTGACGGGTGCGGGCAGCTTCGCGGTCATGCCCCCGAACGTAGCGCGGCTCTGCACTAGACGCAATGGAGTTATGTGTTAGTGCAAAAGTGGGAGGGCAAGCGAAAGGCCCTGCGGGACGCGAACGTCCCGCAGGGCCCTCGAAGGCGGTCGGCCGGTGACCGGGCCGCCCTCGGGCTGCCCTCAGACAGCGATCAGGCGGCGATCAGGCTCAGATGAACGAGTTGATCTGGATCGTCTCGTCCCGGCCCGGGCCGACGCCGATGGCGGAGATCGGCGCGCCGGACATCTCCTCCAGCGCCTTCACGTAGGCCTGGGCGTTCTTCGGCAGCTCGGCGAAGGTCTTCGCCTTGCTGATGTCCTCGGTCCAGCCCGGCAGCGTCTCGTAGATCGGCTTGGCGTGGTGGAAGTCCGACTGGTTGTAGGGGAGTTCCTCGACCCGACGGCCGTCGATCTCGTACGCGACGCAGACCGGGATCTGCTCCCAGCCGGTCAGCACGTCGAGCTTGGTGAGGAAGAAGTCGGTGAGGCCGTTGACCCGGGTCGCGTAGCGCGCGATGACGGCGTCGAACCAGCCGCAGCGGCGGTCGCGGCCGGTGGTGACACCGCGCTCGCCGCCGATCCGGCGCAGCGCCTCGCCGTCCTCGTCGAGCAGCTCGGTCGGGAACGGGCCGGAGCCGACGCGGGTGGTGTAGGCCTTGAGGATGCCGATGACCCGGTCGATCTTGGTGGGGCCGATGCCGGCGCCGGTGCAGGCGCCGCCCGCTGTCGGGTTCGACGAGGTCACGAAGGGGTACGTGCCGTGGTCGACGTCGAGCAGGGTGCCCTGGCCGCCCTCCAGCAGGACGACCTTGTTCGCCTTGAGGGCCTCGTCCAGGACGAGGGTGGTGTCGGCGAGGAAGGGCCTGATCTTCTCCGCGTAGCCCAGGTACTCCTCGACCACCAGGTCGGCCGGGATGGCGCGGCGGTTGTAGAGCTTGACCAGGATCTGGTTCTTGTCGTGCAGCGCCGCCTCGATCTTCTGGCGCAGGATCGACTCGTCGAACAGGTCCTGGACGCGGATGCCGACGCGGTTGATCTTGTCCGCGTAGGTCGGGCCGATGCCGCGGCCGGTGGTGCCGATCCGGCGCTTGCCGAGGAAGCGCTCGGTGACCTTGTCGATGGTGCGGTGGTACGGCGTGATCAGGTGGGCGTTGCCCGAGATCAGCAGCTTGGAGGTGTCGATGCCGCGGTCGTTCAGGCCGGCCAGCTCGGAGAGCAGCACGCCCGGGTCGATGACGACGCCGTTGCCGATGACCGGCGTCACGTTCGGGCTGAGGATGCCGGAGGGGAGCAGGTGCAGGGCGTACTTCTGGTCGCCGATGACCACCGTGTGACCGGCGTTGTTGCCGCCCTGGTAGCGGACGACGTAGTCGACGGAGCCGCCGAGGAGGTCGGTGGCCTTCCCCTTGCCCTCGTCCCCCCACTGAGCGCCAACGAGCACGAGTGCCGGCACAGGCGTACACCCCTTCCGGTTGGGGCATCCTGCGTAGGCCGCAGTCTGCCCCGAGATAGACGAAGCCCCTGGCGCAATGGCGCAAGGGGCTCTTGCACCGAGAGATTACCTGAGGAAGGACCGGTCGTGTCGTCCCTGTCCACGCCTGGAACCGGCGGTCCCGAGCCCCTTCTGCTGCTGCTCGACCCGGTGGCCCGGCAGACCGACGGGGAGTCGGTGCGGATCGCGAAGGACGTGCTGTGCGGGGGTGCGGACGTCAAGGTGGCCTATCCGGAGAACCCGACCGAGCTCGATCGGATGCTTTCGCACCGGGGTCGGCGGCGACCGGTGGTGATCGGTTCCGACCTCGCGCTGCAGCGGGTGCTGCAGGCCCTGCACCGCCAGCGTGAGCTGGGCGCGGATCCGGTGGGCATGGTTCCGGTCGGCCGGGCGGAGGAGCTGGCGACGGCCCGTGCGCTGGGCGTGCCGGGGGAGCCGGTGCGGGCCGCGCGGGCGGTGCTCTCGGGGGCGCCGCGCACCTTCGACCTGCTGGTGGACGACGGTGGTGGGGTGGCGCTCGGCGGGGTGCGGATCACCGGCGGCGGTGCGCGCCGCCCGGGGGGCCGTCCGGGTGGATGGCGTTCGCTATGGGCGAAACTGGCTGCGGCCGAGCAGGCGAACGCACTCACCTCCGACGCGGTCGACCACAGCCCCCGGGTCCGGGTGGAGGCGGACGGCCGGCTGCTGGCCGACGTGCACCGCCCGGTCCGGCTGGTGGAGCTGACCCTCACCGGCGCCGGGGGCTCCGGCGAAGACGGCGCGGGGGTGCTGGAGGTGGTGGTCCGCGCGTCCGGCGCGCTGGTGCGGGCGCGGGCGGCCAGCGTCTCGGTGGTCGGGCGCGGCTTCGGCTACGAGGCGGACGGCCACCCGGTCGGTCCGGTCCGCGCCCGGACCTGGACGGTGCACCCGGACGCCTGGGGTCTGCTGCTGCCCGCCGCGTGACCTCCGGGTGAACGTCGGGTGAGCAGGCTCACGTTCCGGGCCGCCCGGCGACCACCGTTCCGTACGCGGAAAGCCCCAACGGGCGCGAACCGCAAGGCCAACCGCCGTCCGCCGGAATTCCCCCACCCGAATTCCCCGCCCCGTAAGGGGTTTTGTCTACGCGCGTTACTCCGCGATCGCCGGTCGAAGCGGACGTCCCGGGTTCCGGAAGCCCTGGTCAACTGCCCTAGACTCGAAGGCGTGCCACGTGGTGACGGAAGACTCAACCACGATCTTCTTCCCGGTGAGAAAGGCCCCCAGGACGCTTGTGGCGTCTTCGGTGTCTGGGCTCCCGGCGAGGAGGTCGCCAAGCTCACGTTCTTCGGCCTTTACGCCCTGCAGCACCGCGGTCAGGAATCCGCGGGGATCGCAGTGAGCAACGGCTCCCAGATTCTCGTCTTCAAGGACATGGGACTCGTCTCCCAGGTCTTCGACGAGGCCTCCCTGGGGTCGTTGCACGGGCATATCGCCGTCGGACACGCCCGCTACTCGACCACCGGTTCCTCGGTCTGGGAGAACGCCCAGCCGACCTTCCGGGCGACCGTCCACGGTTCGCTGGCCCTCGGGCACAACGGAAACCTGGTGAACACCGCCGAACTGGCGGCCATGGTCGCCGAACTGCCCGGCGAGGAGCACGTCTCGCGCTCCGGCCGGACCGCCGCGACCAACGACACCGACCTGGTGACCGCCCTGCTGGCCGGCCACCCGGACCTCTCCATCGAGGAGACGGCCAAGGTCGTGCTGCCAGCGGTCAAGGGCGCCTTCTCGCTCGTCTTCATGGACGAGCACACCCTCTACGCCGCCCGTGACCCGCAGGGCATCCGCCCGCTGGTGCTCGGCCGGCTGGAGCGCGGCTGGGTGGTCGCCTCCGAGACGGCGGCGCTCGACATCTGCGGCGCCTCCTTCATCCGCGAGGTCGAGCCCGGCGAGCTCATCGCCATCGACGAGAACGGCATGCGCACCTCGCGCTTCGCCGAGGCCAAGCCCAAGGGCTGCGTCTTCGAGTACGTCTACCTGGCCCGCCCCGACACCTCCATCGCCGGCCGCAACGTGCACCTCTCCCGCGTGGAGATGGGCCGCCGGCTGGCCAAGGAGGCCCCGGTCGAGGCCGACCTGGTGATAGCGACGCCCGAGTCCGGCACCCCCGCCGCGATCGGCTACGCCGAGGCCAGCGGCATCCCGTACGGCTCCGGCCTGGTGAAGAACGCCTACGTGGGCCGCACCTTCATCCAGCCCAGCCAGACGATCCGCCAGCTCGGCATCCGGCTCAAGCTGAACCCGCTGCGCGAGGTCATCGCCGGCAAGCGCCTGGTGGTGGTGGACGACTCGATCGTCCGCGGCAACACCCAGCGCGCGCTGGTGAAGATGCTGCGCGAGGCGGGCGCCGCCGAGGTGCACATCCGGATCTCCTCGCCGCCGGTGAAGTGGCCCTGCTTCTTCGGCATCGACTTCGCCACCCGCGCGGAGCTGATCGCCAACGGCATGACCATCGAGGAGATCGGCCGCACGCTCGGCGCCGACTCGCTCTCGTACATCTCGATCGACGGCATGATCGAGGCCACCAAGCAGCCCAAGGACAAGCTCTGCCGGGCCTGCTTCGACGGCGAGTACCCGATGGAGCTGCCGGACCCGGCGCTGCTCGGCAAGCTCCTGCTGGAGGCCGAGATCAAGGGCGGCCAGCAGCAGCCGGCCGTCCGCGGCAAGCCGACCAGCGGCAGCGACCTGGACGGCGTCCAGTCGCTGCTCGGCGGGGCGGGCGCGGCCGACGCGCTGCGCCGCCCGTAGCGAATCCACGGTGGGGTCCCGCGAACCGGGGCCCCACCGCTGTTTCCGAACCCCCCACCTGACCCGAAAGGGCCGCACGCAGTGACCAGCAACCAGAACGGCGCCACCTACGCCGCCGCCGGTGTCGACATCGAGGCGGGCGACCGCGCCGTCGAGCTCATGAAGCAGTGGGTGAAGAAGGCCAACCGCCCCGAGGTGGTCGGCGGTCTCGGCGGTTTCGCCGGCCTCTTCGACGTGTCCGCCCTCAAGAACTACGAGCGGCCGCTGCTGGCCTCGGCCACCGACGGCGTGGGGACCAAGGTGGCCATCGCGGCCGCCATGGACAAGCACGACACCATCGGCCACGACCTGGTCGGCATGGTCGTGGACGACCTCGTGGTGTGCGGCGCCGAGCCGCTGTTCATGACCGACTACATCTGCGTCGGCAAGGTCGTCCCGGAGCGGGTCGCCTCGATCGTCAAGGGCATCGCCGAGGGCTGCGCGCTGGCCGGCTGCGCCCTGGTGGGCGGCGAGACCGCCGAGCACCCGGGCCTGCTCGGCCCGGACGAGTACGACGTCGCGGGCGCCGGCACCGGCGTGGTCGAGGCCGACGCGCTGCTGGGCTCCGAGCGGGTCCGGGCCGGCGACGTGGTGATCGCGATGGCCGCCTCCGGCCTGCACTCCAACGGCTACTCGCTGGTCCGCCACGTGCTGCTGAACGAGGCCGGCTGGAAGCTGGACCGCAAGGTGGAGGAGTTCGGCCGCACCCTCGGCGAGGAGCTGCTCGAGCCGACCCGGATCTACTCGCTGGACTGCCTGGCGCTCACCCGCGCCACCGAGGTGCACGCCTTCTCGCACGTCACCGGCGGCGGCCTGGCGGCCAACCTGGCCCGGGTGATCCCGGACGGCCTGCACGCCCGCCTGGACCGCGGCACCTGGACCCCGCTGCCGGTCTTCCGGACCGTCGCCGAGGTCGGCAAGGTGGCCACCCTGGAGATCGAGAAGACGCTCAACATGGGCGTCGGCATGGTCGCCGTCGTCCCGCCGCACTCGGTGGACGCGGTGCTGTCGATCCTGGAGGACCGCGGCGTCGAGGCCTGGCTGCTCGGTGACATCGTCGACCGCACCGACGAGCACGAGGCCGGCGCGACCCTGTACAACGCCTACGAGGGCTTCACCACGGGCTGACGGCCCGTCGCACGCGCCAAGGGCCCCTCCGGTGCACCGGAGGGGCCCTTACGCACGTCAGGGGCGTTCAGCCCGCGCCGGGCGATCCGCCCCGAGCTGCGACCGGAGGCGAGCGGGCGACCAACACAGGAACGCCGAAGACCGGTCCGGCGCCCAAGGGCGTCAGGACCGGTCCGGCGAAGCTGCGGTCTACGAGCGGCGGGAGGCCTGCGACGGCCCGGTGCCCGGCTCAGTGTCGTCCTCGTCGTCGAGGTCGGCGTAGCGGGCGGCGTACTCCGCGTACGGGTCGTCGTCCTCCACCTCCTCGATCGGCTCCGGCTCGATCGGAGCGGTGGACGGCGATGCGCCCAGCTCGTTGGACAGACGGTTAGCATCGAACCCGCCGCTGTTGTACTTCAGCTCGCGGGCGACCTTCGTCTGCTTGGCCTTGGCCCGGCCGCGCCCCATGGGTCGACCCCCTCAACGATGGGGCTCACGGCCCCGAGTCTGACACGTGTTCATGATCAGGACCGGCCTGCCCGAATGGGAGGACCGTCCCTTGGAGCATTAACGGTACCTGTTTCCGCCGCTGGACGGTACGTCGTGGTTGTGACGTGGCGCGCACCGACCGCACCCGAGACCAGGTCTTCCCTGGTCAGGGGAGGTTTTGCGGCGTTTTGCACGCTGTACAGAGGTGTCTCGGGTCCGTCGTTCCAGGACTGATTATCCCCCCTAGGGGGGCGTTGGATCACCCGATCGGACGCAGAAGTGAGAATCCGGTTCCACATCGTGATGCGCGGGGGGCCGAAGGTGACGGCCCCCCGCGCGTCCGGCGCCCGGGAGGGGTCCGGCGGGGGTCCGGATCAGCCGCGGCGGGAGCCCGGCAGCAGGACCGTGCGCAGCGCGCTGATCTCGCGCATCCGCTTCTCGGCCAGGCGGTCGGCGGCGACGGCCGGCGGGATGCCGTCGGAGGCGGCCCGGGTGAAGATCTCCAGGGTGGTGTCGAAGATCTTGGTGGCCTTGTTCTTGGCCCGCTCGAAGTTGAAGCCGTCGATCTCGTCGGCGACCTGGATCACGCCGCCGGAGTTCACCAGGTAGTCGGGGGCGTAGAGGATGCCGCGGTCGGCCAGGTCCTTCTCGACGCCCGGGTGGGACAGCTGGTTGTTGGCCGCGCCGCAGACGATCGAGGTGCCGGACTCGCCGAGCGCCCCGACCACGTCGTCGGTCAGCGCGCCGCCGAGGGCGCAGGGGGCGTAGACGTCCAGCTTGGCCTGGAGCAGGGCGGTGGTGTCGGCGACCACCTCCACCTCCGGGTGAGCGGCGCGCACCCGGTTGACGGCGGCCTCGAAGGGGTCGGTGACGACGACGGTGGCGCCGTCCGCGACCAGGTGGCCGACCAGGTAGTGGCCGACCTTGCCGACGCCCGCGACGCCGACCCGCTTGCCGCGCAGGGTCGGCTGGCCCCAGCGGGCCTGGGCGCTGGCGCGCATGCCCTGGAAGACGCCGAAGGCGGTCAGGATGGACGAGTCGCCGGCGCCGCCGTGCTCGGGCGAGCGGCCGGTCACGAACTCGGTCTCGCGCGCGATGACGTCCATGTCCTGGACGTAGGTGCCCACGTCGCAGGCGGTGATGTAGCGGCCGCGCAGCGACTCGACGAAGCGGCCGTAGGCCCGGAGCATCGCCTCGTTCTTGTCCTTGTTCGGGTCGCCGATGATGACGGCCTTGCCGCCGCCGAGGTCGAGCCCGGCCAGCGCGTTCTTGTAGGACATGCCGCGGGACAGGTTCAGCGCGTCCTCCAGGGCCGCCTCCTCGGAGGCGTACGGGAAGAAGCGGGTGCCGCCGAGGGCCGGGCCGAGCGCGGTGGAGTGGATGGCGATGATCGCCTTGAGCCCGGAGCTGCGGTCGTGGCAGAGGACGACCTGCTCGTGGCCGTCGCTGGCGCCGTCCTGCTCGGTGCGGAAGATCCTGCTGAGCACACCGGGTGCGGGGTGCGTGGCGGGGGTCTGTACGTCGGTCACTGTGGTGACTCCAGTATCGAGGGCCCGCTGCTGTGGTGCGGGCGTCTGGGGCGAAGAATAGTCGCGCGCGCGGGCCCGATCAGCCCTCTTGTCCGAGCTTGTGCCCATTGTCCGAGGGGTGAGACGGGAGGGGGGTTCCGGTGCGGGCGCGAACGGTTCGGGGTCGCGCCCTCCCGGGGCCGCGCGGCGCGTGCGACCATGCAGGACGTGACCGTCGTGCGTACCTCCGTACTGCCGCCCTACGCCGCCCACCTGCGCGTCTACGAGCCCTTGGCGGCCTTCCCGGAGCCCGAGCGGGCGCGCTGGCAGGCCTACGCGGCGGAGCACGGGCCGGACGCCGCGGCGGCGGAGCAGTCGGTCGCGGCGGCGGTGCTGGAGGAGCAGCGGGAGGCGCTCGCGGAGCTGGCCGCCCGCACGCCCCGGGCGCTGCCGGAGCAGGAGAGCGGGCGGGCGTACCTGCGGATCCTGGACGGCGTACTGTACGTGTGCCCGTGGGCGACCAGGCTGCGCAGTTGGCAGGCGCTGGAGGAGCTGCGGGCGGGGGCTCCGGTGGCGCTGCTGGACACCGCGGTGCCGCCGGTGACCCGGGCGGCCGCCGAGGCGGACCGGGAGCGCTGGCGGGCCGGGCACCCGGACGCCAGGCCGTGGATCCTCACCAGCCGGTGGGAGGTCCCGGTGCGCTGGTTCCTGCCGTTCGGGGACGAGGACCGGTGCTTCGTTCCGGGGGGAGCGGGCACGGAGGAGGGGGAAGGGGAGCGGGGGAGGCCGGCGGCGCTGTTCTACCTGGTGCCGATGGCCCAGGCACGGCGCCGGGTGGCGCGGGCCTACCGGGCGCTGCGCGAGGCGGTGCCGGAGGGGGAGCTGGTGCGGGGGGCGGAGCAGGTCGGGCGGTGGCTGGAGGAGTTCCACCCGCGCTCGCTGGTGGAGCTGGACTATGGGGGGCTGGTGCATCTGCTGGGGGCGGAGCGGTTGTTGGCGGACCGTTCGGCGGGGGAGCTGGAGGACGGGCTGCGCGCGCTGCGGGCGGGGGACACCGCCGAGGCGCTGCGGGCGTACGGGGAGCTGACGGGGCGGTGGCGGCGGGTGCTGGCGCTGCGGCACGCGAACTGACGTCCGACCGCCCGTGTATGACTGTAAGAGGTCTTTGGTCCACAACGGTGCCGACCAAGGTCCCGGTTCGGGTCAATAGCTGCCGAACGTGACACTACTCACCGTTGACGCGAACTTACCCCTATGTGCAAAAATGGGACAACCAGCCCAACTTCACGTGAGCGTGCCCACTTTTGGGTGGTTCTGGAGTCGATGCGCGCTTTGCGGGGAAACGGAGGGTCTGGTCCCCTCGTAACCGGACGTCACGGCCGTGTGACTGTCCGCTATGGGGTGGTCCATCGCCATCCGTCGGCCTTGAACCCGTGAGGGGTCAATTTTGGCGGTTTGGTCGATAGGGCTGGACGGATGGTGTAGTTGTAGACACCAGGACAAGCCGTTCGTCCTATAACCGACTCGGCCCGTCTATGCCATTTCGGGCATCGCGGGCCAAGGTGCAGAATTTGAAGGATAGAACCGCCCTGGTTCGGTTCTCCCGAGGAGGCCGCTCATGACCGCTCGTACCCCTGATGCTGAGCCGCTGCTGACGCCGGCAGAGGTTGCCACCATGTTCCGCGTGGACCCGAAGACGGTCACCCGCTGGGCCAAGGCGGGCAAGCTCACGTCGATCCGCACGCTCGGTGGTCACCGCCGCTACCGTGAGGCGGAGGTGCGCGCTCTGCTGGCGGGGATTCCCGCTCAGCGCACTGAGGCCTGATAGGCCAAAGGCTCTTTAAAGGGGCCGCTTACCGGACTCCGCCGGGTCCGGTAAGCGGCCCCTTTGTCGTACCCGGAGCCGGGCTTCCGGGGGGTCGGAATGCTGAACTCCGGATAACGATTTGGTGCGCGTGGTGCGGGGGGGATTTACAGTGAATAACAGTGCAATTTTACATATTAAATTAGTGGAGTGCGGAACGGGCCGTTTCGGGGAGGGTTCCCGGGGGGTGCGGGTGACGACCGTCACGCGGTCCACCACTTGTGGTCTAGACCTAGTCCGGGGTAAGGGTCGGACGACGAAAAAGCGAGAGGCCCGGAACCTTGACGATTCCGGGCCTCTCGCACTGCGGCGATCCTGACGGGACTTGAACCCGCGACCTCCACCTTGACAGGGTGGCGAGCTAACCAACTGCTCCACAGGACCAGAGTTTTCTGATCTCGTTCACTCGCTTGCCGCGCTGCGAACAAGACAGACTGTAGCCCATGCAGGGCCCCCAGGTCGAACTGGCTCCTGAGGGCCCCTCCGCGCACCCGCAGCTCAGGGGCGGCGCCGGGGTCACAGCGTGGCCCGGGCCGCCTCCATCGCCTTGGTGATCCGCTTCTCCGAGACCGGGCTCGGCGTGCCCAGCCCCTGGGCGAAGAAGCTGACCCGCAGCTCCTCGATCATCCAGCGGATCGCCCGCACCTCCGCCGAGGGCTGCTGCCCGGCCGGCACCGCCGCCAGCAGCTCCCCGTAGGCCTGCTGCACCTGCTGGACCTTCAGCAGCTGCTGGGCGTCCCGCTGCGGGTGGTTGGGCAGCGCCTCCAGCCGGCGGTCCACCGCCAGCAGGTAGCGCTTGAGGTCGGGCAGCCGCTGCCAGCCGGTGGCCGTCACGAAGCCCGGGTGCACCAGCGAGGCCAGGTGCAGCCGGACGTCGTTCACCGCGTTCAGCAGCACCGGGCTGCTCACCGACTTCAACCGGGTCGAGGCCTTGTGGAAGGCGATCAGCGCGGTGGCCGTCTTGAGCGTGGTGTCCGCGGACAGGTCGTACAGGTCCGTCCGCACCTTGTCGTGCAGCTTGGCGAAGGCCGCCTCGTCCCAGGCCGGGCCGCCGGCCAGGGTCATCAGCCGGTCGGTCGCGGCGGCGACCACGTCCTCGAACAGGGCGGCGATCGAGCCGTGCGGGCTGTGCGAGAGCGCCAGCTTGGCCTGGTTGCCCAGCCGGCCCTGGATCGACTTGGCCGGGGAGGTGGTGGTCAGCATCAGCAGCCGGCGGGTCCCCTCCCACATCGCCCGGGTCTGCGCCTGCGGGGTGTCGAACAGCTTCACGCCGACCGCGTCGCCCTCGTCCACCAGCGCCGGGTAGGCGCGCAGCGAGTGGCCGCGGGAGCGCTGCTCGAAGGTGCGCTGGAGCACCGGCAGCCCGGCCGGCCAGGCGGTCAGCCCGCTCTGCTCGATGCCCTGCCCGGAGGCCGCCGAGGAGAGCGTCTCCTTGAGCTTGGGCTTGAGCTTCAGCCGCAGCTCCTCCAGGTCCTTGGACTCGGCGAGCCGGCGCTTCCCGTCCACCACCCGGAAGGTGACCTTGAGGTGCTCCGGGACCCGTTCGTCGTCCCAGGCCTCCGGCGGCACCGTGACGGCCGTCAGGCGCTTGAGGGCGTGCTCCAGGGACGGCAGCAGCCCCTCGGCGGAGCCGAAGGTGTTTGCAGACTGGCGGTCCTTCACCGCGCGCAGCGCCGCCCGGGCGAAGTCCGGGGCCGGTACGAAGTTGCGCCGGATCGCCTTCGGCAGCGACTTGATGTACGCGGTGACCAGCTCCTCCCGCAGGCCGGGGATCTGCCAGTCGAAGCCCTCCGCGGTGACCTGGTTGAGCACCGGCAGCGGGATGTGGACGGTCACGCCGTCCGCGTCGCTGCCCGGCTCGAACTGGTAGGTCAGCTTGAAGCGCAGCTTGCCCTGCTGCCAGTGGTCCGGGTAGTCGGCCTCGGTGACGCCGTCCGCGGCGTCGTTGATCAGCATCGACTTCTCGAAGTTCAGCAGGTCCGGCTGCTCGTGCCGGGCCTTCTTCCACCAGGAGTCGAAGTGCCGGGTGGAGACGACCTCCTCGGGCAGCCGGGCGTCGTAGAAGTCGAACAGGGTCTGGTCGTCCACCAGGATGTCCCGGCGGCGGGCCCGGTTCTCCAGCTCCTCGACCTCGCCGAGCAGCTTGCGGTTCTCGGCGAAGAACTTGTGGTGGGTCTCCCAGTCGCCCTCGACCAGCGCGTTGCGGATGAACAGCTCGCGACAGAGCTCCGGGTCGATCCGGCCGTAGTTGATCTTGCGCTGGGCGACGATCGGCACCCCGTAGAGGGTCACCTTCTCGTACGCCAGCACCGCGCCGGACTTCTTCTCCCAGTGCGGCTCGCTGTAGCTGCGCTTGATCAGGTGCCCGGCCAGCGGCTCGACCCACTCGGGCTCGATCTTCGCGTTGATCCGGGCCCACAGCCGGGAGGTCTCCACCAGCTCGGCCGACATCAGCCAGCGCGGCGGCTTCTTGAACAGGCCGGAGCCCGGGAAGACCGCGAAGCGGGCGCCGCGCGCGCCGCCGTACTCGCGCTTCTCCACGTCGAACAGGCCGATATGGGAGAGCAGTCCGGCCAGCAGCGACTGGTGGATCCGGTCCGCGTCCGGCTCGGCGTCGGGGTGCGGCTCCTCGATCGTCACGCCCAACTGCTTCGCCACGGTGCGCAGCTGGGTGTAGACGTCCTGCCACTCCCGTATCCGCAGGTAGTTGAGGAACTCGGACTTGCACATCCGGCGGAACGCCGAGGAGGACAGCTCCTTCTGCTGCTCCCGGACGTAGCGCCACATCGCCAGGTAGGAGAGGAAGTCGGAGGTCTCCGAGTTGAACCGGCGGTGCCGTTCGTCGGCGGCCTGGCGCTTCTCGGCCGGGCGCTCGCGCGGGTCCTGGATGGACAGCGCGGCGGCGATCACCATGACGTCGCGCACGCAGCCGTTCTTGTCCGCCTCCAGCACCATGCGGGCCATCCGCGGGTCCACCGGGAGCTGGGCGAGCTTGCGGCCGAGCGCGGTCAGCCGCTTGCGCGGGTCCTTCTCCTCCGGGTCCAGCGCGCCCAGCTCGTGCAGCAGGTGGACGCCGTCCTTGATGTTGCGCGAGTCCGGCGGGTCCAGGAACGGGAAGGCGGCGATGTCGCCCAGGCCGGCCGCCGTCATCTGGAGGATCACCGAGGCCAGGTTGGTGCGCAGGATCTCGGCGTCGGTGAACTCCGGTCGGGAGAGGAAGTCCTCCTCCGAGTACAGCCGGATGCAGATGCCGTCCGAGGTACGGCCGCAGCGGCCCTTGCGCTGGTTGGCGCTGGCCTGGCTGATCGCCTCGATCGGCAGCCGCTGCACCTTGGTGCGGTGGCTGTAGCGGGAGATCCGGGCGTTGCCCGGGTCGATCACGTACTTGATGCCGGGGACGGTCAGCGAGGTCTCGGCCACGTTGGTGGCCAGCACGATCCGGCGGCTGTTGGAGCGCTGGAACACCCGGTGCTGCTCGGCCGAGCTGAGCCGGGCGTACAGCGGGAGGACCTCGGTGTTCCGCAGCTTCAGCTTGGTGAGGGCGTCGGCGGTGTCGCGGATCTCGCGCTCGCCGGAGAGGAAGACCAGGATGTCGCCCGGGCCTTCGTCCTGCAGCTCCTGGGCGGCCTCGCAGATCGCCTGCACCTGGTCGCGGTCGCGGTCCGCCTCGTCGGCCTCGTCCTCGCCGTCGTCCACGACGGGGCGGTAGCGGACCTCGACCGGGTAGGTGCGGCCGGAGACCTCGATGACCGGGGCGTCGCCGAAGTGCCGGGCGAAGCGGTCCGGGTCGATGGTCGCGGAGGTGATCACGACCTTGAGGTCGGGGCGGCGGGGGAGCAGCTGCTTGAGGTAGCCGAGCAGGAAGTCGATGTTGAGGCTGCGCTCGTGCGCCTCGTCGATGATCAGGGTGTCGTACTGGCGCAGATCGCGGTCGGTCTGGATCTCGGCCAGCAGGATGCCGTCCGTCATCAGCTTGACCAGGGTGTCCCGGCCGACCTGGTCGGTGAACCGGACCTTCCAGCCGACCGCCTCGCCGAGCGGGGTGTCCATCTCCTCGGCGACGCGCTCCGCGACCGTCCGGGCGGCGATCCGGCGCGGCTGGGTGTGGCCGACCAGACCGCGCACCCCGCGGCCCAGCTCCAGGCAGATCTTCGGGATCTGGGTGGTCTTGCCGGAACCGGTCTCACCGGCGACGATCACCACCTGGTGGTCCCGGATCGCCGCCAGGATGTCGTCCTTCTTCTGGCTGACCGGGAGCTCGGCGGGATACGTGATCTTCGGCACCGCGGCGCGGCGCTGCTCGACCAGCAGCGCGGCGCGGTCGATCTCGGCGGCGATCTCGGCGGCGATCTGCTGGCGGGCCTCCGGCTTGCGGACCCGGCGGGCCCCCTCCAGTCGGCGCCCGATCCGCACCTCGTCGCGCAGGGTCAGCTCGGGCAGGCGGGCGGCCAGCTCACCGATTCCGGGACCCTCGGCGGGGACGGGGGCGGACTGGACTGCGGGAGAACTCACTGCGGGCATCCCTCTAGGTTCGCAAGGAGGCACGGCGGAGCGCACCTCGGTTTTCGAGCCCCTCCAGTGTCACAGCCGCCGGTGCGGAATCGCGAACGCCGGGCGCCCCGGGCAACGGTCGGCGGGCGGGCGGGTGCGGCAAGCGGGTGCGGCACGTGTCGGGTGGGTTGGGTGGGCCGGGCAACGGTCGGCGGGGGTTTCGGACTCTGGAGGGCGAGGAGGTGCTCATGGGAGCCCACGAGACCGCTCGGGACGACGAGTTCCGGGCGTTCACCGGCAGTGCGTGGTCACGGCTGCTGCGGACGGCCTACCTGCTGGCGGGGGACCGGCACGGCGCGGAGGACCTGGTCCAGCAGGCCCTGGAACGGGCCTACGTCCACTGGAACAAGGTCCGGGGGGCGGACGACCCGAACGCCTACGTGCGCCGCATCCTGGTCAACGAGCACGCCCGGCGGTTCCGGCGCAGACCGGCGGAGTACCTGGTCGAGGCCTTCCCCGACCGGCCCGCCCCGGCCGGCCCCGACCCGGACGACCGGGCCGTGCTGCTCTCGGCGCTCGCCAAACTGCCGCCGCGCCAGCGCGAGGCCGTCGTCCTGCGGTACTGGGAGGACCTCAGCGAGTCCCAGACCGCGGCGGCGATGAACTGCTCCGTCGGCACGGTGAAGAGCCAGGCCGCCAGGGGACTGGCCAAACTGCGGGAGTCCTCCTCTCTCTACGGACTGACCAGCATCGGAGGTAGCAGCAGATGAGTACGGAGTCCATGCCCGGGGACGAGGACGTGGAGGCGGCCGAGGCCACCGTCTCCTGGGAGCTGGGCGAACTGGCCGAGAGCGTCGAGGCCGGACCGGTGCCGTACGACCGGCTGCTGGCCGGGGGGCGGCGGCGGCTGCGGCGGCGCCGACTGCTGACCGGCGCGGCGGTCGCGGGGCTGGTCGTGGCGGTCGGCGGGGCGGGGACGCTGCTCGGCGGGGCGGGGACGACCTTCGGCGGGTACGGGCGCACCGGTGACGCCTCGGTGGCGGCGGTCTCCTCGGCGCCGGTGGCGGTCGCTCCAGCGGGGGCGGGGGCTTCGGCTTCCCCGGCGGCTTCCGCGGCGATGGGGGTCACCCCGACGGCCACTCCGTCGGTCTCGCCCGTTCCGTCCGGGGCGGCCCGGGACCCGTTCACGCCGCTCCGGGTCAAGATCAACGAGGGCACGGTGAAGGGCCATGCCCTGGAGGCCTGGATCGCCCTGTGGCCGGCCGCCTCCACCGCGGAGGACGGCCTGACCCAGGACCGGCTGATCCAGCAGGAGCGCAGAACCGTCGACCCGCGCCTGCCGGAGCAGCCCATGGGGGGCGCCATCATGCCCTGGACCCCGCACACGGACCGGGCCGACGTCTACCTGGTCGTGGACGGCAAGCGGCAACCGGGCGACTTCGTGGACCCGGTCCCCGCCGCGGGCGGGACGGCGCAGGACGATGCGGGTGCCGTCATCGGCGGCGTGGTGCTCAACCGCGTCGTCGACACGGGGGGCAGTCCGCAGATGGTGGTCGTCAAGGTCCGGCCCGAAGTCGAGAGGGTCGTGGTCAGGTTGAGGACCGGCGGCTCGATCGAAGCGGAGCCGGTGGCGGTCGGCGACTCCCCGGTCCGCTGGTACGCCGTCATCCGCAGCCCGGGATCCACCAACAACACCGCTGTCTCCTACGCCGCCGACGGGTCGGTGCTGCGCACCCAGACCACCTGGTGGTGACCCGGCGCCCCGGCGTGCCCCGCACCGCCGCTGGGGCCGGATGGGTCAGGGGTGGAGTGCGGCCTCGTCGGCGTCGGGGAGCCAGTCGCGGGCCGGGTCGTACTCCAGCCACCGGCTGCGGGCTGCCTCGGCGGTGAACGCCCGTAGCAGGGAGTCCAGTTGGGCGTTCTGATCGGCGGTCCGGTCGGTGCGCCAGAGCAGTGACCAGGCGTACAGCGGGGTCGGGTCCGCGAGCGGGACGGTCCGTACGTCCGGGCGGGCGGGCAGCGGGCCGTCGGCCGGGACGAGGGAGAAGCAGCCCGGATCCGCGCCGACCTGGTCCAGGAAGTGCTCCAGGCCCAGATTGGTCGAACCGACCCGGTCGACGATGCCGAAGCGGGTGGCGAAGCGGGTCAGGAAGTCCAGGCGGTCCACCGCCGCCGGATAGCGCAGCACACTGCCGCGCAGCTCGGCCGGGCTCAGGACGTCGCGGCCGGCCAGCGGATGGTCCACGCTCAGCAGTGCGTCCACCGGCTCCAGGCGGACCAGCCGGTGCGTCAACCCGGCGTCGGTGCCGTCCGGCAGGGTGTGCACCCGGCCGAAGCCGGCATCCGACTCCCCGCGCAGCAGCGCCGCCGCCACCGAGGGCAGGTCCCGCCCCGGCACCGGCTCCACCTCCAGGCCCGGCGCCGCGTCCACCGCCTGCGCGAGGGTGCGCATCGGTGCGTACAGGTGGCCCCACACGTCGATCCGCAGTGGCCGTCCGGTCCCTCGTACGGCTGCCACGGCCTGCTCGGCCTGCGCCAGCAGGCGTCTGGCCGGCTCCAGGAAGCGGGCGCCTGCGGCGGTCAGGGTCACGCCGCGGGGGTCGCGGTCCAGGAGGCGCGCTTCGAGGGCGGTCTCCAGGCGGGCGACGCGCTTGGACAAGCCCTGCTGGGTGATGCCGAGTTGGGTGGCGGCGTGGCCGAAGTGCAGGGTTTCGGCGGTGGTGACAAAGGCTCGTACGTGTGCCAGATCCAGATCCACCTCGGCACCTTAGCTCGGGGGGTGGGGGCCGCTGCGCGGGGCTTTGGTGGGGGTGGGGGCTTTCGGGAGGGTGGGTGGGTCCGGGGGCGGTTCCGGGGGTGGGCGCTCCGGGGGCTGGATGATTTTCGGACCGCCGACTCTGTGGGTGGGGTGTTGAGACCGTTGGCGGTCTGAAAATCACCCGTCACGCCCCTCTCCGCACCCACCCCCTCCACCGCCCCCTCCCGCAGCGCGTCCCTCTCGCCTGGGTCGGGGAGGGGGTGGGGTGGTGGTTGGGGTGGGTGGGTTGGTGGGGCGACAACTGTTGGTTGTGGGTGGGGGTGGGTGGTTGTTGGACCGGGTGGGGGTGGGCGGGGTGGGGTGGGGGTCTGCCGAGTGAGGGAGTGCGGGGATGAAAGCGCTGGTGGCGACGGGGGACGCGGGGGAGCCGGTGCGGTTCGCGGAGGTGGAGCAGCCGCGGCCGGGGCCGGGGGAGGTGTTGGTGAAGGTGGAGGCGTTCTCGGTGAACCGGGGGGAGACCTTCCAGTTGGAGGCGCCGAAGCCGGGGTGGCGGCCGGGGAAGGATGTGGCGGGGTTGGTCGTGCAGGCTGCGGCTGACGGGTCGGGGCCTGCGGTGTGTCGGCGGGTGGTGGGGCATCCGCCGGCGGGTGGGTGGGCCGAGTACGTGTGTGTGCCGGCCGGGTCGTTGGCCGAGTTGCCGGACGGGTTGGATGCCGTACGGGCCGCGGCGCTGCCGTTGGCCGGGCTCACCGCGTTGCGGCTGCTGCGGACGGTGGGGGCGGTGGCCGGGCGGCGGGTGCTGATGACCGGGGCCTCGGGTGGGGTGGGGCACTACTTCACCGAGTTGGCTGCTGCGGCCGGGGCCGAGCTGACCGTGGTCACGGCTTCGCCGGAGCGGGGTCGGCGGCTGGCCGAGTTGGGGGCGGCCGAGGTGGTGCACGAGCTCGGGGAGGCGCGCGGGTCGTACGACCTGGTGCTGGAGTCCACGGGTGGGGTCGCCCTGCCGGCGGCGTTGGCCCGGTTGGCGCGGCGGGGCACTCTGGTGTGGTTCGGCCAGGCCTCGCGGACGCCCGTCACGCTGGACTTCTTCGACTTCTTCAAGGGCCCCGAGTCGGCCACCCTGCGGCACTTCCACTACGCCGATTCCGACGTCCCGTACGGCGAGGACCTGGCCACCCTGGTGCGGCTGGCGGCGGCCGGCCGGCTGACCCCGGAGATCGGCCGGGTCGCGCCCTGGGAGGAGACCGCCAATACCCTCACCGACCTGCGCGATCGCCGGATCCGCGGCAAGGCCGTCCTGACCCTCGCCTGATTGGAGAATCATCGTGTCCTTCATCGACACTCCCGGCCTGCTGCCCGCGTTCGTGGCGGAGGTGCGTCCCCGGGCCCACGGGGCCGGGCTGGATCTGTACGAGTACGACCGGGTGGCCGGCGGGCTGGCTTCTCTGGAGGAGTGGCCGGAGGCGTTCGGTGGGGTTGGGCGGCGGTATGTCGCGGAGGGGGAGCAGGCTGAGGTCGAGGGGCGGGCGGTTACTGCGGGTGCCGCCTACCGTTGTGCCGCGCGGTGGTTCCACGCGGGCTGCCTGATGCCGCATCCCGACCGGGCCGGCGCCGCGCGGCTCGCGGGCGAGGCGGACGAGGCGATGCGGCGGTCGTTGGCGCTGCTGGAGCCGGAGGCGCGGCGGGTCGAGGGTGAGGGCTTCGCGGGGTGGCTGCGCCGGCCGGGGGCGGCTGCGGCGCCGGTGGTGCTGGTGGTGCCGGGGATGGACTCCTCGAAGGAGGAGTTCCACGCCCTGGTCGAGGCGCTGTTGGCCCGGGGCGTCGCCGTGCTGGCGATGGACGGGCCGGGGCAGGGCGTGCTGGCGGCGACCAGCGCGCCGGAGCCGGACTACCACCGGGTGGTGGGCCGGGCCCTGGACGCGCTGGCGGACCTCGACGGCCTGGACCTCGACCGTACGGCCGTGATCGGTCTCAGCCTGGGCGGCTACTACGCGGCGAAGGCCGCCGCCCACGAGCCGCGGCTGCGCGCCGCCGCGACGGTCAGCGGCCCGTACCGGTTGGAGTGGGAGGCCCTGGTGCCGTTCGTCACCGAGACCTTGATCCAGCGCTGTGGGAGTGTGGCGGCGGCCCGCGACTTCGCCGACCGGCTGGACCTGACCGCGCTGGCCCCGACGATCACCCTCCCGCTGCTGGTGGTCGAGGGCGGCGAGGACCGCATCCCGGGCGTCGTCAATGCCACCGTCCTCGCCGAACACGCCCCGAACGCCGAGCTGTTGCTCGTCCCGCACGGCAACCACCTGCTCGGCACCGCCCTCCCCGACTGGCTCCCCACCACCGCCGACTGGCTCGCCACCCGCCTGGCCTGACGGCGGTCAGTAGGGGAGGAGGTCCCCGGTGGCCAGGTCGAAGCCGAACGGCTCCGGGATGTGCAGGGTCTCCCCGAACGCGATGTCCTCGCGGCGGTGGTACCTGGTGGCGTCGGGCCTGCTGAACAGGGTGACGGTCTTCTGCCGCGCGTCGATCAGGAGGTACAGGGGGATCCCCATCAGCGGGTAGTCGCGCAGCTTCGCCACCCAGTCGTTCTCCGGGTTGGAGGGGGAGGCCAGTTCGACCGCGATGGCGGCCAGTTCGGCCGGCACCCGGTTGGCGGTGGTGGCCAGGGCGTCGTCCGGAAGGTAGGTCAGGTCGGGGTTGCGGCTCTTGCCGACCTGGGGCGAGATCAGATCGGTGTTCTCGCTCGGCAGCAGGCCGGCCGGCGCGTGGGCGTCGAACTGCCGCCGGACCACCAGCAGATTGCGCTGGTGGATGCCGGACGGGCTCACCATCATGACGATGGTGTCGCCGGAGAGCTCGACCTTGAACCCGTCGGGCAGGCTCCTGCGGGCCTCCTCCAGGAGCTCGAAGTGTTCCGGGGTCATGAGCGCCAGGCCTCCTGAACCGAATTCGCAGGTATCGGACACCCAGGGTAGTCGGGCCGGGTGGTGTCGGCTGGCGGAAGCCCCGTGGCGTTCGCCGCGGGGCTTCCGGTTGTGGGGGTTCGGGATGCTCTTATGGATGTCAAGCAGCGGTGATGAGCTGCTCGGCGGTGGTGTTCGGTGTGGTGGGTGCGGTTAGGACCCGGTAGATCTCGCGGG